>CACZQL010000084.1 GCA_902783365.1 uncultured Bacteroidia bacterium
TGTATGACTGCCAACCTGTTGATTACCAAGACTTATCTCTCTCTCGGCGAAGCTTTCAGGATGGCCTCGTTCCAGATGTGTTCCATTACCACGACCACGGGATTCGCCACCACTGACACGAATCTGTGGCCGACGTTCTGCATGGCGGTTCTCATCATGGGTTCCATGGTGTGCGGTTGCTCGGGCTCGACTTCGGGAGGCATGAAAATCGACCGTGTCTGGCTGGCTTTTAAGGGGACTTCGGAGATGTTCAAGTCGTTGACCCACACCTACAAATATGGTTATGTGAGGATGGACGGCAGCACCAAGACGGAAGGAGAGGTGACCTCGGTGATGTCGTTTATCCTGCTTTATATGTTCTTTATCGGTTTCGGCATGGTGGTTTACACCTTGAGTGGCATGGATTTCCTGACAGGGTTGTCGGCCTCTATCGCTTGTCTTGGCAACGTGGGACCGGGTTTTGGGGTCGTCGGGTCCATGGGCAACTATGCGGGTCTTTCGGATTTCATGAAGCTGTTCAGCACGGCGATGATGCTGCTTGGCCGTCTTGAAATCTATCCGATTTTGCTTGTCATTGGAAGTGTTTTCAAGAAAAAGCTACATTGATCTAGGTTTTAGATAGGCGGCTCGTTCTTCTTCGGTGAACTTCTCGATGGCGTAGCGGAGCATGGTGCGGGGCATGGATGGATACCGGTTTTGGAGCCAGTCTTTTAACCGTTGCGCGTCACGTTTGCCCGCCTCACGGAGAAGCCAGCCGACGGCTTTCTGCAACAAGTCGTGCAGGGGATGAGGCTTGCCCAAAAAAATCTCCGCAATGGCGTATGTGTCGTCCAGCTGGCCATGACGGAGAAACATCATGGTGCTCACCATTCCGATACGCTGTTCCCAAATGGTTTTTCCGTCACGGGCCAAATCATACAACAACGTGCGGTCTTTGTCCAAAAGCCAAACGCCAAGCAGCTCGTAGCAAGAGAGATCGACCAAATCCCAGTTGTTAATGAACTCGGTATGTGCCAGATAGAAGTCGATGCATCGTTGTTGCAATCCGATGTCTTTTTTGGCGTGCTTGAAGATTTGCACCAAAGTTAGCAGTGCCGCCAATCTGATTTCGTGGTATTCGGAGCGGATGCAGGCTTCCAAGTCATCAAACGAGGTCTCCTGCCAACATTGTTTCACCACCTCTCGTGTGACGGGCACCTTGATACCTAAAAACTTGTCGCCCTCGCCATATTGCCCTTTTCCCGTCTTGAAAAAACGTGATAAACCTTCAACCTGACCAGGGTCTTCGTGAGTGAGTATTTCTGTATAAAGTTGATTCATACCCTTCCTTCTTACTTCTTCCTTCTTACTTCTGTCTTCTTCACCCCCAACACACACCATCTGACAAACGGAATCCTCCTGACAATCTCGTAAATGGCCGGCGAGAGCAGCATCACGGCGAAGAAGAGGATGACATACATCATCCAAGGAGCCAGCGAGGTGTATCTTTTCATCATGTAGCCCAATGAGGCCACCACCAGATAATGGACGATATAAATACCGAAGCTCGATCGGGTCATGTAGGTGGCGAAAGGTGAGGTGGTGTCGGCCCATGCCTTGAAGCAGCCCAGCATGGCGAGCATGGCAAACCAGGCATAGAGGTTGCAGAGCCAGCCTTTCAGCACGATGGGGTCGGTGTCGTTCTTGCCATACATCATCACGGTGAAGATGCTCCCGGTGACTACGGCGGCGATCAACACGGGAATACGTATCTTGGCGATCATCTCTTGCACCGATTCATGCGAAAACACGAAATACCCCAAGAGGAAAGGCACGAAATAGGCCAGTGGACGATAGAGGTTCCACAAACCATCGGCACTCTCGGGATTCGGATGGGAGATGGAACACTGGGCACCAGCCAAAATCAGGAGATAGCCAACCACCACAAGACCGATGGTCAGGCCCATCGAGGGCTTTTGAAAAAGCCTGCCGATACGCTCGTGGAGTTTCCCTTTTTCGATCTTCCTTATTAATACAAGGAGTAACGAGAACAGCCATAAGTCCTGAATGAACCAAAGTGGACCGATGCCGCTGAAGGCCCGAAGGATGTGTTTGACCGGTTGGGGAACGGAACTCAGCACGTCCACTCCAGCCACCTGGGTGTTGAAGTAGCCCGTCATCCACTGAAACACCAAAAGGCCTATCGTGGAGGGAACCAGCAACTTACGGGTGCGATCCTTGATAAAACGCCGGTGGGTGTCCCCCTCACTTCCGGAGAGGCTATACTTTGAACTGATGCCCGCCACCAAAAACAGCAACATCATGAACCAAGGATAAAGGATCGACATGATGGCATCCCACGGCTGCGTCTCGTAAAAGCCACCGATACCGCCAAACACGCCTTTGGCATTATAGAAATAAATGACGTGGTAAAACAATACCAGCAACACCGTCACCCAACGGATGTTGTCCAAAAAGTGTTTGCGTTCCATCATTTTCCCTCCCCTAAGATTTCATCGATTTTGTCCTGAAATATTTCGGTCTTCAAGATGGCCATGCCTTTTGCGTCGCCAAGCACCAACAGGCTGTCACCGGCTTTGATGCCATAAATCTCACGTGCGTCCTTGGGGATGACGATTTGTCCGCGGTCGCCTACCTTCACGACCCCGAAGATGTATTTGTCGTTTTCTTTAAGCATAATTAATTTGATTTGTGTGAAAATTCATATTTTTTTGCAAAAATACACTTTTTCTCACAAATGCAAGAAAAAAACTAGTAAAAAGGGAAGAAAAAGAAATATGCGGCTACCCATTCGCGGGGGATGCCTGAGGCTTTGCCGATGCTGGAGCCGGAGCTGTTGCGCACGGTGCCGTCGTTTTCGACTTTGCCGATACTGGAGCCGGAGCTGTTGCGGACCGTGCCATCACTGTCGAGCTTGCCAATGCTGGAACCGGAGCTGTTGCGGATGGTGCCGTCCCGATCAATCTTTCCGATGCTGGAGCCTGAACTGTTGCGAATGGTGCCATCGCTGTCGAACCGGCCGACGCTGGAACCGCTGGAGTTTCGGATGGTGCCGTTGTTTTCAATCTTTCCGCAACTTGATCCACTGCTGTTGTAAACGGTTTGGGCGGACACGGCGGAAAACATCACGGTGGCTAATGCCAACAATATAATACGAATCGCTTTCATTTTATTATAAGGTTAAACGAACTCAAAACCGCTCAACAATCATTCCAAACTGTTTTTTTATTATCTTTGCCCTCACAAATCAATCTTTATATCATGGCTGACGGATATTTGGAAAAACGTTACGAGGAAGTCTTTGGCCGGGGTGCCAGGAAGACCGTGGTGCGTCATGCATCCTTAGAATCTATCATGGAGAAAAACCGCAGTTATCGCGGATATCAAAAGGATTTCGAGGTGAAGCGGGAGATGCTGGAACGCATCGTGGCGGTCAACGCCAAGATTGCTTCGGCGAAGAACCAGCAGGCACTCCGCTTCAAGCTCGTCACCCGCGACACAGGTGCCGACTTCATCGTGCAAAACATCAAGTTGGGCGGCCTGCTGCCTGAGCTGCATCTGCCTTTCCCTGATACTGAGCCCAACGCCTTCATTATCATTTGCGGCACGGTGCCTGAAAATAAGTTCGTGGACATCGACCTTGGCATCGCCGCACAGAGCATGTTGCTGAAAGCCACAGAGATGGGTCTTAACGGCATCATGATTGGAGCTTTCAACAAGGCGAAGATTACCGAAGCGTTCCAACTTCCTTACGAACCCTTGCTGCTCCTGGCCATCGGCAAAGGCTGCGAAACCATCAAGCTTCAACCGGTTGATGAAGGGGAGAAGCTGGCTTATTACCGCGACGAGCATGGTGTGCAGTATGTGCCAAAAATCCGTTGGGAACAGTTGCTCATTCCCTAAATCCATTTTAGAATTGGAAATAAATAAACGACTGTAAATCAGCGGTGATAAACTGATAAATCACAAAAACAATCAGGGAGCAGACCACGACCATCACGGGCAAGGGCATCTGGGCGAACCATATCCGGTAACGACGCTTGAAGTTCTCAGGAAGCCAATGGATGACCATCCCGATGAGGATCATCAGAAACACATTGCGATATTGATGGACCATGGCGGGAATCTTGTCGAGGTCCCAATGGCTGCCAATCTGGTTGACCATGTTCTTGGCAGTGTTCCAGGCCGTTTCGTTGGCCTCGGCAGGGTCGAGGTTGGAGCCGCTGCGGAAAAACAGACGGGTGAAAGTGATAAAAGTGAAGGTTTGAAACACCGCCCAAGCATCAGCCAGCCATTGGAAAGCCTCGGTTTGTGATTTCTTCCTGAAAATCAAATTGTAAGATAGTCGGATGACATTGCCGATGAGGATGATGAAACACCATACAAAGAACATGTTGAACACGGGCTGCGGCACATAGATGCTCAACAGCCGCAGGGCGAACGACACCACGAGGATGAACAGCGTCCGCACGGGCAGGCTCCAGTCCTTCCAGAACTTGTAGAACACCATGCCGAGGCCGTTCAAACCACCCCATATCATGAAGTTCCACGAAGCTCCGTGCCACAAACCGCCTAATAGCATGGTGTCCATGGAGTTGAGGTTGGTGGTGATTTTCTTGCGTTTTTCAGGTTTGAAAACGGCCACCAGGGCAATGACGAGAAACACCACGCCCACTCCTAAGCCTACCCACCAGCTGCCACTCAGAAACACCGCGATGGCGGCAATCATGAGGATGATGCAATAGGTGCCGAAGCTTGCGTTGCGGTTGCCTCCCAAAGGGATGTAAAGATAATCCTGCAACCACTTCGAGAGCGAGATGTGCCAGCGTTTCCAGAACTCGCCGGGATGCTTGGCCTTGTAGGGCGAGTTGAAGTTCTTGGGCAGGTAAAAGCCCATCAGCATGGCCACGCCAATGGCAATGTCGGTGTAACCCGAGAAGTCGGCATACACTTGCAGCGAGTAGCCGAACAGGGCGCAAAGGTTCTCGAAACCCGAATAGAGTAGGGGGTTCTCAAACACGCGGTCGATGAAGTTCACGGCGATGTAGTCGCTCAACACGATCTTTTTTGCCAGACCGTTCATGATCCAGAACACCGCGATGCCGAATTGTCTCCGGCTCAGGAAGTATTTCTTGTGGAGCTGCGGGATGAACTCGTTGGCCCTCACGATGGGACCGGCCACCAACTGCGGGAAGAAACTCACGTAGAAGCCGAAGTCGAGGATGTTGCTTACCGGCTCGATGCGTTTGCGATAGACATCCATGATGTAGCTGATGGCCTGGAAGGTGTAGAACGAGATGCCCACGGGCAACAGGATGTCATCGACGCTGAATCGGGAACTTCCCGTTACCGTGTTGCCCACCCACGCAAACACGTCGAACACCTTGAAATGGGCGCCGAACAGGTTGTTGACCACGTCGGTGAGGAAATAGGCGTATTTGAAATAACACAACGTGGAGAGGTTGACGACGACGCTCAGCGCCAGCACCCAGTTGCGGCTTCGGTCTTTCTTCCTCGAATGCAGCCACTTGGCTCCGAAGAAGTTATAGAGGGTGACGAAGATGAGGATGAGGGTGAAGAGGCCGCTGGTCTTGTAATAAAAGAAGAGGCTGACGAAAAACAGGAAGGCGTTGCGGAGCAGGCATCTGTTTTTGACCAAGGTGAACACGGCGAACACAAGGGCAAAAAAAGCCCAGAAATAGAACTGCGTGAACAACAAGGGATGGGCCTTGTCGAACGAGAAGAGCTTTTGCAGGAAGTCGAGTGCTATTTCCGGGAAAGTCATCATGGGCGGTAACTATGCTTCAAGTGTTCGAGGTAACGGTCCATCAGGGCGTTGTAAAGCAGGTCGCCGATGAGGGCGTAGCCGGTGTTGGTGAAATGCACCTTGTCCTTTTTGGCCAAGTTGTTGTCCTGCCATTCGGCCATCGACTTGAGGCCGCCCATGATGTCGAAGAAGTCCCACACGGCGCCGTTATACTGTTTTCCGAGGGTCATGAAAGCCTCTTGGGCCACCTTGCCATTGGGGTTCACCGCATATTTGTTACGCTTGACGCTTTTATAGCTGTCGTTGTTGGTGATGAAGATCAGGGCGCAGTCGGGGCTGACTTCGTGGATGATATCGATGAGGGTGTTGTAGTCGTTGATGAATTTCTCCTTGGTGAAGCTGTCGCTGGCGGCGTCGTTGATGCCGATGCCGAAGATGACCAGGTCGGGGCGCACCAGTCGGAGGTCGCGCTCCAGGTCCTCACAGCTGAGGTACGATTCCACCTTGGCGCCGTTGACGCCGATGTCGTGGTAGGTGATGCCGGGCATCCCGTTGTCGAGATAAACGCCGGTGACGGTGAAAGTGCCTTTCATCCCGTTGAAATCGACGTAGAGCGAGTCGGTGTAGCCGGGAAGACGGAAGGTATAAGAACCTTCCTCTTTGCTGTAAACGCCCTGGAGGGTGTCGCTGTTGAAGTGAACCACCGGGGTCATGTCGCCATAGCCGAGGATCTTCACTAGGTTGAAATCGAAAAGCGGGGTGATGTCGCGGGGGTTCTTCTCGCGGGTAACGATGCAAAAGCTGGCAGTGGTGTCGGAGGTGGTGACGGAGGCGCCGGCGAGGCCCATGCGGGTGGTGAACGGCACGGCGTTGCGGCAGTAGTCCCACTCTCCGGTGCGACTGATGACAAGGCTCGCTGGGGTGTTGGTCTTCATGAAGGGGAAGACCAAGCCTCTGCCGGCAGTGAGACCAGGAGCAAGGTTGAGCAGGTGGTCGCGCATCTGTTGCGAGAACACCCCTGCCTGCACGTGCGAGCCTCCGATGTGGAGGATGTTGAGATGGCCCTGGCCGGTGAAAAGCAGCTCGTCGAGCTTGTCGAAGAACCGCTCCATGGAGAGGCTGTCGCCGGGATAAAGGAGCCGGTTGCGGTCGAAATGGGCTCCGCTCACCTCAGGCAAGTCGAGCTTCACTGGCCCTTGGCCAAAAGACCAGGTGATGCCTGCCAGCAATAACAATATGATGGGGATGATCCGTTTCATTCTCAGTAGTAATTTGGGGAGTTGAAGGGTTTCTTGCGCGATGAGGCGTTCTTGCGCATGAACTCTTTGATGGTGCTGCCGGGCAGCCGCTGCCGGAGTTTGTAGAAGTCGTAGTAGGTGGTAAACGACTTGGCGAGGTCATCGCCGATTTCTTGGGCGCCGATGAAGGTGAAGTGGATGTAGTCAGGACCGGCGAGGGCGGGTTTGTGTTTCACGTATTGGGCCATGGAGCCTTCACCGCCCATCACGTGGAACATGTCCCAGTAGGCGACGTCGCAGCGGAGCGCGGTGGCTTTGATGGAGTCGTTAAGCTCGGGCAAGCCTTTCCATGTGCCCACTTTGCCGTTGTAGCTCTTGCCCATGTCGGCGGGCCCGATGAAGAGCATGGTGGCCTGCGGAGCCACCTCCTTGAGGTATTTGATTTGCTGCTCCAACTCACGCATGTAGCTGCTGATGCTTTTGGTGCCGTGGATGCCCGGCATCCGGTTGCCGCCGAATTGCAGGATGATCATCCGGGTGTCGAGCAAATCGAAAGACTCCCTCATCACCTCTTTGTTGACCCGGGTGAAGATGGTGCCGGAGCATCCCCTCAACGGGGTGTTGTCCAAGGCCACGCCATAGTCGCCGTCGAGCAGCACGGCATACACCTCGGCGCTGCCTTGCAAGGTGATGGTGCCGCGGCTCACGTTGGCGGGAAGGTCCCAGCTGAGCAGGGTGACGCCCGGCTTGGCAGGGGCAAAGAGTGGCTCGGTCTTGAGCGTGTCGGCCCGCAAAGTGGCCTTGAAGTTGTCGCTGTTATAACCGATCAGCAACGATACCCTAGAGATTTGTTTGGCTTTTTCGAAAGCTTTGCTGTTGCGGGTTCTGTTGAAGGTGATGGTCGATTGTCCTTGGGTCTGCGAGAACTGGGTCATGGGACCGTAGCGCTTGTGCGGCGCGCGGCGGGTGGTGGAGTCGCCATACACCGTATAGCGGGTGAGACCTCCCGAGTAGCTTTGTGTCACCGAAATGGAAGCCACGCGCTGGATGGCGGGGATCATGTTCGGCCCGGAACCTCCAAAGAGCTCCTGCAACCGCTGGCGGAACACCGACGAGATGCGGTCCATCTCTATCTGCGAGTCGCCGTAATGCATCACCCTGTAAATCTTCTTTTTGCTCTTGGCACCCTCCATGAGCCTGAATAAGCTGTCGAAATACGTATAGTCGTCGTTGGGAAGATAGATGCGGTTGGGGTTGGCAGTGAGGTAGTCGCTGAAAAAGGCCAGGCTGTCCATCAGGGTCTCGGAATAGCGCATCTCGAAACTCCTGCTCACCTCGTCGAGGATGGCATCCACGTCCATCTCCTCCTGCTCCCCCTCTCGGGCCTCGGCATACGAGGGAAAGCGTAGCTCATGCTTGCCTATGGCGACACCTTCCGCCGGGAAGAAAAACCATCCGATACCCAAGATCAGGAAAACGGACAGGATAAACCATAGTGTGTGGGAAGCTTTCATTGGTAGATCTTCAGTTTTTGATGCTCACGGATGAGGTCGCTTTTCAGATGGTTCCAGCTCTTGAGGTCTTTGATGGACACATGGTACTTTTGGGCGATCTTTCCGAGGGTGTCGCCGCGTTTTACGGTGTAGGTGATGCAAATGGGCTCTTTGGGCGCCGTGGCGGCGGCTTTTTTGCGGGCGATCTCGGCTTTCTTGGTCATCTCGGCTCTTTTCTCACGTTCTTCTCTTTGCCGTTCGGCGTAGCGTTGCTTGTTGAAGCCTTTGATGACGGCGCCTTGATGCCGGGCTTGCAAGTTCTTCACATAGACGGGACTGTAGAGGTAGGCCATCATGCATTGGTCCCAGTCGCCGAAAACATGGTAAAGGTCGCTGAGGTAACGCATGGCCGCCTCTTGGGCAAGTTGCTCGTCGAGTCGCTCGTCGCGCTCCTCGCTGACTTCCAAACCATAACGAAGTGCCACTAAGGTGGGAAGCCCCCAGGGCCCCACACGGTCGCCACCGCGCGACACCATCGAAGGAAGCTCCATGACCCTCCCCGGAATCTCTATGGAATCAGCTCCATGATGCGTTTGGCCATGCCCGACAAGGCAAACCAAGGTTAACAGGAAGCTTAAAAACAAAGGGTGTTTCATGGCAGCGGCGCTTTTCCTAAGTTAGATGTTTTTTAGGCCGCAAAAATAGAAAAAAAACTCTAATTTTGCGGCTTAAAAATTCGGGAGAAAAAAATGGAACAGTTAGATAAGACTAAAGAGCTGGAAACCAAGAGTATAAAACGACTTCTGTGGGCTTATGCATTGCCTTCGATTGTGAGCCAAATCATCGCGTCGGTCTATAATATCTGCGACCGTGTGTTCCTCGGCCAGTGTGTCGGGGCTTTGGCCATCGCGGGTTTGGCCATCACTATGCCCATCATGAACATCGTCCATGCCTTCGGCTCTTTAGTGGGAGTGGGCTCCTCGGCCAGAATGTCGATCGTGTTGGGCAAAAAAGATGTGAACTGGGCGGAGAAAATCCTGGGCAACAGCTTGATATTAACTTTTATCCTGGGCTTCCTGTTTGTCACGGGAGGCTATGTGTTCATGGACCGCATCCTGACCATGTTCGGGGCCTCGGAGGAGACCATCAGCTATGCGAGGGAGTATATGGACATTGTGCTTCCGGGAATGTTCATGACCACGGTGACCTTCAACCTGACGGGCTTGATCCGTGCCTCGGGTTATCCCACCAAGTCGATGTGGATTCTGGCGGGTGGCGCCATCCTGAACATCGGGCTCGACGCTTTGTTCATCTATGCGTTGGACTGGGGCATCGCGGGTGCCGCCTGGGCCACCACCATCTCCATGACGGCCTCCGCCATCGTGGCGGTGTGGCATTTTTTGCAACCCAAGTCGTTCATCCGTTTCCGCCGTCATGCCTGGCGGCCCAAGGGGTATATCTTCCGTAACATCCTGCTCATCGGCATGAGTCCTTTCCTGATGAACGTGGCGGCCTCGGCGGTGGTGGCCTTGCTCAACCGGCAGCTGATCCGTTATGGAGGCGACCTCGCGGTGGGTGCCTACGGCATTGTCAACACCTTTGCCAGTCTCGCGGTGATGCTCATCCTCGGCGTGTGCCAAGGGATGCAGCCCATTGCTGGTTACAACTACGGGGCGGGTCATCCCAAGCGCCTGAAGTCGGTTTACACCCTGACCTTGAAGGTGAATGTGCTGATTGGCCTTGCCGCCGCCTTGCTGGCTTTGTCCCTCCCTCAGCTATTGTTGCGTGCGTTCACCAAGGAGTCTGAGTTGATCAACATCGGGGTGCCAGCCATGCGTTTCCTCCTTGTGATGTTCCCCTTGGTGGGCTTCACCATCACCAACTCCAACTTCTTCCAGTCGATCGACAAGCCGTGGATCGCCATTGTGACCAGCCTCTCACGCCAGGTGTTGTTCCTTCTCCCGATGATCTACCTCATTCCCAATCTCTTCGTCCGTCTCGGCGAGGCCGGCTTGACGGGTTTATGGGCCTCATGCACCATCTCCGACGTGTTGGGCGCGCTGTTGGCTTTTGTGTTGATGCTGACCCAGCGGAAGGTGTTTAGAGAGGTGCAATAATCAATTTCTATGGTGAAATCATTTGGAAATACTTGGTGGGGCAATGAATGGTTGAAGGCTTTGACCCATATTGATTACACCAACCGGATTCCTCGTGGTGCGACCTATGCGCGAAAGGGGGCCGTAAAAAATATTGAGCTGAAAGACAATGTTATCCATGCAACGGTGAGTGGGAGTAGCCCTAAACCTTATAAGGTGAGCATCGAAGTGCCTGCTTTCTCACAGAAATCGGTCAACCAACTGATGGAGAAACTGATGGGGCAACCAGCCATCCTCTCAAAGTTGCTGAACCGCGAACTTGACCCTCAAGTGCTTGCTATCAGCGAAGCGTTGGGGTTAAAGGTTTTTCCCCAACGATGGGACGACCTTAAGATGTCGTGCTCTTGTCCCGACTGGGCGGTTCCTTGCAAGCATCTTGCCGCGGTCGTTTACATGTTGAGTCGGGAAATCGACAACGATCCGTTTTTGCTGTTTTCGATGCACGGGATAGATTTGCTGGAGGAGTTGAAGAAACGTAATGTGGGTATTGAGAAAGAGGCAGTGCTGGATGTACCTGAGATGGCTTCGTTGTTGGTGAGACGAATGCCGAAGGAATTGAATAACGCCCCTGAGGAGTTCCATCGCCTCGACTTCTCCAAGCTGCGCGACATTTCCGAGCCTTTGGCCAGCTTGCTTCCAAAGGAGCCTGCGTTTGATCCTCAAGCCGACTTCCAGCTGCTTTATCAAACAGAGATAGGGCGCATGTCGAGGATTGCCCGTCGTATCTTGGATGGAAAAATCAAGCTTTCGTATTATTTCTTGATGGGAGCGAATAATGAATTGTTGCGCAATGATATCGTTCGATTTGAAATTGATGCCGATGCGGTCGTCAAGATGTCATACGAATATTACGGTGTAGTGGATCGTTTGCAACATCCATATAATGATGCATTTTTGTTGGCGCTGTCCCTTCTTCCGGAGGACTATCTGTCAGATTATCATCCTTCGGTGGCTGCCATGCACCAAACGTTGCTATGTGCCCTGCACCTGTTGGCAATGGGTGCGGTGATACCTCAAATTGTCAAGCTGCATTCTGGGTCCTACACGGTGCGTTGGTTGCCTGCCACTATTGACTTGGAGGTGGCGCGGGTGATGAAGTCTATGGAGGAAATCCTTCCGCCTATGTTGATGATGGCGCGTTTGCCGCAACGGAAACTGGCAGTGGCTTTGAAAAACCAAGCGGAATGTATCGTGTCTTATATCCTTGGCCGGCTGATCTCCGTTTTTTCGGCTTCGTCTATGGGCGACCGTTTCAGGGAGCTGTTTTTCAAAGGGAAGAGATGCTTGTTCGACCAAGTAGGTGAGACCACCATTCCAGGCAGTGTCCGCTCTTGGCTCGACCGTTTCTTCCTATCGCAACATAAGTTCCGTCCCTCGCTGCTCATCCAAGAGGCCGAGAAAGGGGTGTTTGCCCTTGATGTGGCCATCGACAGGGAAGGGGAGCCTGTGTTGCTGAAGGACATCCTGCAAGACAAAGCCATGGAGAAACAACGTTTTGTTATTTTCAAGGAGCTTTCACTGCTCTCCTCTTTCATTCAAGGGTTGGAGCAATACATCAATTGCCATGGCTCCTCGCCGGTAATCTATTCCTCCGATGAGTTTGTGCCTTTTCTGTTCGAGGTCATCCCTGCAATTAGGCTGTTAGGCGTGAAAGTGATGTTGCCCAAGTCGCTGCAAGAGCTGATACGTCCGCGGGTCAGTGTGAAACTCTCAAAAAAGCAAACGGATGGCATGACCTACCTGCGGTTGGACGACTTGTTGCAGTTCGACTGGCAAGTGGCTCTTGGCGACGAGCTGGTGTCGCCCGACAAGTTCCTCAAGTTGGCGCGTCGTGCCCGGGGCCTAATCCGTTTCAAGCAACAATACATCTATGTCGATGAATCCGATATCGCACGGTTGACTAAATCTTTGGAGGCTGGTCATACGATGTCGCGTACCGAGATGCTCCAGTCCGCATTGACAGAGTGTTACGGAGGTGCAAAGGTGGAGCTTTCCAATGAGGTCCGTCAGCTGATACAAGAGCTTACGGCACAAACCGACATCCCTGTGCCTGCCAGCATCCAAGCCTCCTTGCGCCCCTATCAAGAGCGGGGCTTCGCTTGGATGTATCGCAACATGCGTATCGGCTTCGGAAGCATTATCGCCGACGACATGGGATTGGGCAAGACACTGCAAGTCATCACTTTACTGCAATGTGTCAAGGACGAGGGAAAGCTTGATGAGAAAAAGGCGTTGATTGTGGTGCCAACGGGTCTTGTCACCAACTGGCAGACGGAACTGGAACGATTTGCGCCGAAGCTTTCTGTGTTCGTGTATCATGGCACACAACGATCGTTGAAGGGTTTCAATGCTGATATCCTGCTGACCACCTATGGGGTGCTTCGTTCCGATGTGGCGAGATTAAAAAAGATGCCATGGAGCATGGTGGTGATCGATGAGGCGCAGAACATCAAAAACTCAGACACCGCACAGAGCAAGGCCGTTCGCTCCATCCCCGCCGACACCCATATCGCCATGAGCGGCACCCCCGTGGAGAACCGGCTCTCCGAATTCTGGTCCATCATGGACTTCTGCAACCAAGGCTATCTCGGCACGGCAAAACAATTCAAGGAAGAGTACGCCAACCCTATCCAGCGAGAGGGCGACGTTCAATTGGCAGAACGTTTCCGCCGTATTACCGCACCTTTCATGATGCGGAGGCTGAAGACAGACAAAAGCATCATCAACGACCTTCCTGACAAGGTTGAACGAAACGAATTGGCCCTGCTGACTGATGGTCAAGCCGCTTTGTACCACGAGACGCTGCAAAACGCCATGGCGGCCATCGAGGCGGTGGAGGACACTGACCAGCAATCCCTCTTCAAACGTCAGGGACTGGTGCTACAGATGATTCTTGCCTTGAAACAGATCTGTAACCATCCCTCATTGTTCCTCAAGAATGGGGACTTCAACCCTGAACTGTCAGGTAAGTCGGAGATGCTGCTTTCGTTGTTGGAAAGCAGCATTGAAAGCCGTCAAAAGGTGCTTGTTTTTACGCAGTTCCGTGAGATGGGTGAAATGCTTTCGTCGATGATAGAACATCGATTTGGTGAGTGTCCCCTTTTTCTGCATGGAGGCTGTAGCATCAATCAGCGGCAAGACATGGTGCGCCGTTTTCAAGAGAATCCGCGTTCCGACCAGGTATTTCTTCTTTCCTTGAAGGCCGGTGGCACAGGTCTCAACCTCACTGCGGCCAGCCATGTCATCCACTATGACCTATGGTGGAATCCCGCGGTGGAGGCGCAGGCCACCGACCGCGCTTATCGTATCGGGCAGCATCAGAATGTGATGGTACATCGTTTTATTACTCAGAATACCTTTGAGGAACGCATCGACAGGATGATTCAGGAAAAGCGCCACTTGGCCGACCTCACTGTGGCCACTGGCGAGAGCTGGGTTGGCAAGTTGAGCAATCAGGAACTTCGGGAGTTGTTTGGGTAACGTTAAAATTGCAAGAGCCATGATCTCGATTTCCAATGCCATCGCAACCCGGGAGTGTACCCGTATCCTCGACTCGGTTTTGGTGCGGAGCAGGGAGGAAATGCGCGAGTACCTCCAAGAGGTTCGCTCGGTGTCGTCGCCCGACATGGCGGTGTGTCGCCGTGATTTGGAGTCGATGGTCCATGAGTGGCGGGCGCATAATTTCTTTTATCATCTTCATGTATTCCGAAGCCGCACCAAGGATGTCGATTTAGAGTTGCGCCAGGCATGGTACCGTGAGTGGTTTTGCCGGGTGGTAAGTTTTTTTTATTTTTGGTGATGATTTCAATCGTAACGCAATAATTCGTTTAATTTACAAATGTATCATGGAAAAGAAAGAAAAAGAAGTTTCAGGTTATCTCATTGGATTCCTGATATTTGTGTTATTGGTACCCGCCTTGATGTGGCTGGTTTCAGGGAGGCCTGACCTTTGGATAGTTCCCATGTTGAAGATGCTGTTCGCAGGGAATTCGGGCCTTGGTTTTTTGAATGGGCTTAGGATGGTGATGGTGGTGTTGCTGTCGGTGCTTGGGCTGTCGTTGAGCGTTTGGTCCATCGTCTATATGCGCCGTAAGGGCGATGGCAATCCCATGGACGCCTTTGGCCATGAGGTGGCGCCTCGCACGAAGCGTCTGTTGACGGGAGGTCCCTACCGCCTGAGCCGTAATCCCATGTTGACGGGGACTTTCATCTATTATGCCGGTGTGTGTCTGTGGCTTTTGACATGGCAGGCCTTGCTGGTGTTTGTGGTGTTTTTCGTCATCATGCTGTTCCAGGTGTTCAGCGAGGAGAGGCGTCTCCGCAAGGACTTCGGCGAGGAGTACGAGGCCTATTGCCGTAAAGTGGGGAGGTTCGGGTTTGGACCGGGAAGCTCCAAGAAATAGATTACAGTGCTCCGATAAGGATGTTCCATACAAGAAACCGCAGGAACTTTCCGATGAGGAGTAGCACTGTGGTTCCGAGGGGCTTGGCTTTGTAGAAGCCCAGCGCGAGGGTGATCATGTCGCCGGCGATGGGCACCCATGCGAGGAGGGCGAGCCAGATGCCGTAGCGATCCACCTTTTGTCTCTGTTGTTCTAAGGTCTCGGGCTTGACCTTGAACCATTTTTCGATCCACTCCCAGCGTCCGATCCTTCCGATCCAGTAGGTGGTGACGCTTCCGAGCCAGTTGCCGAGCGTGCCGACGATGAGGCAGGCGACCGGATTTTTGGTGGCCACCAGTACGGCGATATACAGTGCACTCGAGCTGAACGGCACGATGGTCGCCGCCAAAAAAGTGCCCAAGAACAGGCCCAGCAAACCGAGACTTTCCAACCACGACATGGAGTGAGTTTTTTACGTTGCAAAAATAGCATATTTAAATAATCCATCAAGTGCAGCAAGGTTTGGCTATTATCAAAATAATTACTATCTTTGTTCCATTAAAAGAGCGAGGAGGTCGTTAAACGACCGGAGAAAATGATTTTATTATGGAAAAGAAGAAAAACGCCAAAGATACTTTAGAGGTCATCATGACTCGCAATAACTTCAATAAGGCCGACTTGTTGGAGAATGCCGAAATCATGGGATATAACACGGACCATCAATGGGATGATTTGGGGGTTGAACAAATCAGAAACAAGTTGGTAAGTGAAATCCTGGCTAATCCTAAAACAATGTTGGTTCGGCTTCCTGCGGAGGAGCTACTGATGTTGAAGATCTTGAAGGATGCGGCTCCGGGCATGAGTGTGTCGTTTCGCCAGTCGGAGCGAGCTTTTGCAATTTCTTTGTTGGGATTGGCTGAGCAAGTGACTGCTGATGATGAGGAGGAGAAAGTTTTTATCAGTGAGGATTTCAAAGAAGCCATTCGCCCATTGATTGTTGGGGTGCTCGATGATGAAATGGTTCGATTTCGCATCCTTATCGAGCAGTTTCTTGTGGGGGCATTGAACCTTTACGGCTTGTTGACTCGTAGCGAGTTGAAAAGAATGTTAAAAGATTATTATGAACTTGAAGACGATGGCAGTGGACTTTTTGAGCATGTATATGAACAATCTATCGGCCTTCAGCTCTTGTTCTATGGCGAGAATCGACAAGACGAGGATGGCTTTTTTATTTCGCCATACCTCGTGGATATCGGCTTTGTTGAAGAAGAGAGGGAGAAACGGCATTTGACAATAGATCTTAAACTTTTTGACGAAAAAACCATTATGGAGGCGGGGGCATGTTTTTTCCCGGTGATACCTAACCCCGTCAGTCGAAAGCTGCATAATACCTTTGAGAGGAAGTTTGGTTTCAAGGAGCTGGATGCTTCGTATTGGCAATTCAGGGTATGGCTTGATGTTCAGGAAGAGAATTCGGTTGATATAGAGGTCATTCAAGAGCTTTTAGATGCTGCTGGATCCCACAACAAAATCAAAGACATTGATGATTTGAATGAGGCGATGGGTGTAGTGGTGGATTACATGAATCATTCGCCTCGTTGGATTTTTTATGGACGAAGTCCTGTCGATTTGAGGGAGGAGATGCCCCGTTCCACTTCGGCACCTCGTATTGAGATAGGCCCCAACATGCAGCGTATGGGTTATAGGCAGGAGGAGGTTCAGCATATGGTTGACGCATTATGGAAATCATCGTCGGTTGGCCGCAATGAGCCCTGTCCCTGCGACAGCGGGAAGAAGTATAAACACTGTTGCGGGAAAGGGTGATAAAACCACGGGGGCCAGCGTATTTGTTTTTGCCCCTCACTCCAAGACGAGCAATTTTTAAGGCTACAAAAGAGTACATCTTCTGGTGTTTTTTTCACCTTCGGCTACTTTTTTGAGGGCAACAAACCTGAATAATGATGGAATGATGGAAAGATTCTTTGGCGACTAAAATGCAATGCGTTATTTTACAAAGAAATAATTATATGCCACTACTAAAAGCTTATTTCTTTTTCTCTTCTGTATTTTTACTCGTTTTACAACACTTTAGTAGCGTAAACGCGTTAGCACTACATAACAGGTATTACAAATACTTTGTCTTTCCTCTTATTCATTCACTATCTTATAAGTGTTCTCTGAGGCTTTCTCAAGGCTGATTTGCTTTATATAAAACTCAGTTAAACAAACTGCATTATTATTCCTAATAGGAATTATAATTCTTATTTTCTAAGTTTTATTTCATTGTATTTCAATATTTTAAAATGTTTAGGAATTATAGTTCCTTGTGTGTATTATGTAATAGATGTTGTTTTGCAATCAAAATCAAACTTTCTAATATGAAAACTGAAATACAGTACAGAAAAGCAATTGGCGGCGCATTACTAGATAAACGCAACTCAATGACCGAGGATGGAATTAAAGCCACACAAGAAGATGTAGCCTTTCAAGCGGGCATCTCAACTCGTTATTATGGCTCAATAGAACGGGGGATGGTAACACCATCAGTTTACACTTTGGCTAAAATTGCCGAGGCTTTCCAGATGTCACTGCATGAACTCTGCGAACTAATTGAGAATTACTAAAGAATAAAAACAACATAATAAACAATCATATGACACAGCAAGAAAAACAATTTCTCTCCGATTTTATGGAGATGATTAATGAGGCAGCCAGTAATAATGGTACTAAAATCGAAACCGAATTAACCAAAGCCATTATTGAATATGTTGTAGATAATGGCGAGGCTCTGTCCCCTGAAATTTGCGAATGCCAAAGTGATTCAATAAGTGAAAAATTCACAGGACGCTATCGCTTAAATGCTTTTGATTATTCTGAAACCACTGGAATTCTTGATTTATTTGGCACCATCTATTATGAAGGCCAAAGTCCTACCTTACCAATTAGTACTGCTCAACGAATGGTCAACGATCTTGCAATGCTTTTGCATGTTGCAATAGACGGATCAGAGGCGAAGAAAATCTACCGAGACAAAGACCCGGATGTTGCAGAAGTACTTGATATGATGAAGGAAGAATACAAACAAAAGCACATAGAGCTCATCAGATTTTTTGTTCTTTCCAACGGTTTTGCTGCTGATGACCTTGAATTACCAGATGGCGAATTCCAACACAAGACGGACAATAATATAATTCCAATAGAATATCATTTTTGGGATATGGGGGAAGTATTAAAAGCCGAGCAACTTCGACAAAACAACAACGAAATACTTATTTCCTTCCAAGATGAGTACCAAACCAACTTAGAATGTATTGAAACTTATGACGATGTAAACAACATTCGTTCATTCCTCACAATAATGCCAGCTATTACCCTGGCAAAAATCTACCACAAGTATAAAGTTCGTCTCATTGACAAGAATGTTAGAAACTTTCTTGGCGGGAAAATTAAAGTAAATAACGAAATGGCCAAGACTATTGTCGAAACCCCAGAGCTCTTTTTCTCTTACAACAATGGGATTTCATCTACTGCCGCGAATGTCGAGGTTAAAACAGACGAAAACGGACGAAAGTATATCGCATCTATTCGAAATTGGCATATCGTAAATGGGGGGCAGACAACATCAACTATTTATAATGCATATCGGCAGAAACAAACTGCACAAAACCTTTCAAAAGCATTTGTTGCGGTAAAAGTATCAGAAGTTAAAGAAAACGACACCTCACCTCTTGTTGGAAACATTGCAAAATTTGCCAACTCGCAAACTAAAATCAAAGACTCGGACTTATCCGCAAATGCTCCATATATGCTTGACCTTGAAAAGCAATCGAGAATACAATGGACTTCATCTACGCATCCAACTTTGTGGTACTTTGAGCGTTTACGAGGACAATTTCTTACCGACAAAGGAATGGCAGGAGGTCCTGGAACTCTTAAAGTCAAAAAATTTGAAGAAGAACGACCTCAATCTCAAAGATTCAATAAAACAGATGTGGCAAAACTTGAAATGGCATGGAAAGACAAACCGTTTGATGCTTGTAAAGGTGGGGAAGTATGTTTTGATAAATTCTGGAAAATAAGCAAAGATGAAACACCAATTGTCGATAGCACATATTTTCAAAATATTGTGGCAAAGTTTATTATATATAAACGCATTGATTCTTTGCTCAAAATGGAAGGGAACAAAGGCCATGCGAGTATCATAGCCAACTATACTCTAGCATTACTTTCTCTTCGTTCACAGAACAAAATTGATTTACATTATATTTGGGAAAACCAAAATGTACAAGACGACCTCATACCTACCATTAAAGAATGTATTCGTGCAATTTCTGATCAGCTGAGATTAATCGGAAGCGATAGCGGGAAAAACCCACAAACAGAATCAAAAAAAATAGACTTCTGGAATACTATTCAAAACAAAACATTAAATATTACTATTCCAGAATCAGTGCTTCTTGACGAATCTGAAAATGAAATAATAACCGAGGAGCAGAAACAAGCCATTGAGAAAGTAATATCTCGTGGCGCAGATTTCTGGAGAAATCTTTCTGCTTGGAGTAAAAAGGAAGGTCGAACACGAATGTCAATAATGGAGAAGAAAAAAGTTGACCACCTTGCTTCTTCGATTGAACGAAATAAAGATATTAAAGCAAAATTGGCAGAAGACTGTGAACGCTCACTCCGCTTAGCCCAAGATGCAGGATTTAATCCTGAGCTCATTTATTAAGGTGTAAGTTATGAACAAGCAGAGTAAAAGAAAAAAAGCATTAAGAGTCTTTGAGGCTTTTGCCGGGTATGGAGGCGCTTCCTATGGCTTACAACGATCTGGAATCAAATACAAAGTAATAGGCTTTTCTGAAATAGATCCTAGTGCCAATAGAATACTCCACCAAAACTTCCCTAATATCAAAAACTATGGAGATATTATTAGTATCAGAGAAGATTTGGAAAGAAACATAAAAGCTATACCCGATTTTGACTTCTTCACTGGTGGATTTCCATGTCAGCCATTTTCTTCTGCGGGACTAATGCAAGGGGAAAAAGACGAACAAGGACGAGGCACATTAATTCACGAAATAATACGTATTTGCCAAATCAAAAAGCCCAATTACATTTTATTAGAAAATGTTAAAGGTTTTCTTGCAGACAGGTTCAAACCGACAAGGGAAGCATTAAAAGAAGGGCTAAAAGATTATCATATACGTATGGAAGTGCTCAATTCGAAAGATTATGGAATTCCCCAAAATAGAGAACGGCTATGGATTTTTGCAAGTAGAAATGAACTACCCATAGAGTTTACTTTAATTCCACAAAAGCCCGAAGGAGAAAGACCGCGACTAAAAGAGTTTTTAGATGCAAATCCCCCTGAAGAGGTTTATTTAACAGAAAAACAAGTAGAGCATCTTCAAGTGGTACACGGCAAACATGGACTGAAAAGTTTTGTTGTAGAAGAACCCCTTTGTTTAGACATTTACAACCATAAAATCAAAACGGATGGTTTATGCAACACGATAACAGAACCAAGCCATAATATTACACGAATTGTTGAACCTGTTGGAGTAGACGGCAAATTGCGGGTTCGTAAACTATCTATCGCAGAACAATTTCGTTTGATGGGATTTGAAGACGGAGAAATCACCTTCCCAGATGATTTGAATTATAGACAAATCTCAGCAAGAGCAGGTAACGGATGGGATGTAAATTTGGTAGGTATATTGTTAAACCACATATTTTCACAACTATGATTATTGATCTGGCTTCATTCGCATTTGGCTGTAATCTCATTGAGGGTACAGGAACTCCTCCATGGGGAACAGCTTTGGGGCAACAAAAACCTGACTATGCTTTCTCACACGAAGGTTGTAAAGAACTATTAACAAGCATGGTGTATAATATTGTACCTCTTACACAAGTTTATCTTCCAATTGGACGAGGGGGTAATGTTGTGTCAGGGCAAGAAGATGCTAATATTCAACTTGCCTCGGTGTTTCATCATGTTTTTGTAAATGGTAAAAAAATCAACAAGCCATTTACGATGATTATCTACAAGGAAGATTCTCTTTCTCACCCCGGTCGCAGACATCTAAAATACAACCCTAAAATATCTTTTCGACAAAAAAATGGGTTTGTTTGTACAAACGAAGATTTTTTAAGAGATGTTCGTAATACGTTTTCTCTTTCAGAAAATGCCTGTTGGTTTGTGTATAAAATAGATGCTTCCATTCAAACCGAACTGCATCTTTCTGCCATCTTTGTTGACAAACAACACTCTGTCACATATCCTGACAGCCGTACTCGCAAACAAGCTTGGCAACAACTAATCGAATTAGAAAGATAATTCCTATGCTCTTCTTTTGGGGAGTTATTTGTATTTTTGTGGTTCAAGGATCTATTAAGCATGAAACGGAATTAATATGGCACTGAAAAGATTTACAATACCGGAATTGCAGCAAATGCGTGAGTCAGAAGACCATGTGGAGTTCAAAAAAGGTGAGTGTGGCAATGTCTCATATAATGGCGGCGACAAAGTAAAACCAAAAGACCGTCGCAAATGCATTTTGGGATATGTTATAGCTCTTTGCAACGAAGGAGGAGGGAGGATGGTCATCGGTATGCATGACGGTTATCCACATAAAGTGACAGGTACCAAACAGAATGAGAATTCCCTTGGTGAGTTGGAAAGTAATATCTATCGAGACACAGGCATTCGCCCTGAGGTATATGAATTGTTTGAGGATGAAGTAAACAGAAAGGGACGTGTGGTGGTTATTGAGGTTCCGTCAAGACCAATAGGTAAGGTATATAGATTTGAAGATGTCGCTTTGATGAGAATTGGAGAAGATTTGATACCCATGGATGACAAGGTTCTTCTTTCTATCCTTCAGGAACAAGAACCTGATTTCTCCGAACAGTTCTGTGAAGATGCAACACTTGACGATTTGGATCCAGAAGCCATCAAGGTGATGAAAAAGAAGTACGCAAAAAAACAGAAGAATCCATCGTTCGAATCATTAGAGGACAGACAGGCGTTAAGCGATTTGCATTTAATCGAAGGAAACAAAATAACAAATGCCGCTGTATTACTTGTGGGTAAAGAACCATTAATTAATAAACACTTTCCCCAAGCTAAGGTTATGCTTGAATACCGCAATACAGAGGCACAGATACATTTTGACAACCGACTGCAGTTTGGAGAACCTTTCTTTATTTTGATTGACAAATTATGGGACGCTATTAATATGCGAAACGGATCGGTGCCGGTCAGAGAAGATTCATATATTTTTGATATACCATTCTTTAACGAAGATGTAATCAGAGAATTAATAAACAACGCTTTTGCGCATCGTGACTATCGAAAAAATAGTGAGATTGTAGTAAAGCAATATCCCGCTAGGCTTGATGTGTTGAATGCTGGAGGTTTTCCAAGTGGGGTCACTGTAGATACATTGTTGACAGCGCCAAGTACACCCAGAAACAGATTACTGGCCGATGTGCTTTCGAAAACAGGTATCGTGGAGCGTTCTGGTCAAGGTATAGACAAGATTTTTCTTCTCACTTTATCGGAGGGCAAGCCAAAACCCGACTATTCAAAAAGTGATGACTTCACTGTTGTAGTCAAATTGCTGGCCACAGTAAAAGACAAGGCTTTTGCAATGTTTGTCCAAGGAATACAAGATAGTTTACCAGAGGACAAAAAACTTAATGTTTTTGATGTGTTGGCTCTCTGCGAGATCAGAGATGGACAAAAAAAGCCAAGTGACAAGCAAATCACCCATAAGTTAGAACAAATGGGCTACATTGAAAAGCATGGGAAAACAAATGCCATCTACTATATTCTACCACGCCACTACTATGAATTGGCGGGTGATATGGCAGCATACTCGTTGGCTACTGACTGGGACATAAACCAAGTTTGGGCGGTGATATTTCCGTTTATTCAGAAATATGGCAAAGCAAAACGATCGGACATAATAAAAATCATAGGCAATCATCTTTCCGAAAAGCAAATTAGACGATATTTGGAAGTGCTTAAAGCCAATGGATTCCTAAAAAAAGAAGGACAGAACAGAGCTACAACTTATTTATTAGGTGAAGCTTATGCCGCCAACAATAAATTAATCAGTAAGGCACTCGCCGTAGGATTACAAGAGCTTAAAGAACAAGGTGAGATTTAATAGTCCAAGAAAGGGCAGATAAAAGGGCAGATAAAAGGGTGTAAGAACTTGTAAAACAAAGGCTATTTCTTATATAATGAATTGTAAATCAATTAATTTAAAATGGCGAATAAAAGGGCGAATAAAAGGGCTGATAAAAGACAGACAATAAAAGAAAACAATTATCCCCCATGCAAATCCCCCTAGACCAATTCGAACAAATGTGGTAATGGAATATGTGTGCGGCTGTCCTTACGACCAAGGTCCTCTGATATAAACTGGTTTAACAGATTTAAATGAAACACGCATAATTTAATCAAAAGAGCTTTGCAATATATTGTAAATCAAACAAATACAAAAACAAAGAAATAAACAACTAATACCATAATACCATGAACGAATACCCCAACGAAAGAAAAAGTAACTCAAAAAACTTTCTGCTCGTGATCCTTATCATCGGATTAGTGTTGTTAGCGCTCTGGGCGACTGGGATAATCACCCCCCAAGCGTCTTCGATAGAACAAACCGATCCAACCGAACAAATGCCAATACAGGTACCAAACTCTGGATTTGTGATTTCAGAAACGGAATGGACTAACATGAATAACGAAATTAAGCAACTGCGAAAAGATGTGGAACAACTGAGTAAGGAGTTAGAACAACTGAAAATCACTAACGTTAAGCAAACAAACACTAAGCAACAACCTGTTCCGAAACAGGAATCTAAACCTCAATCCGAATCCAAACCAACTCAAACTAAAACAGAAGCCGCTTCAACAACTCAAGACCCTAATGCAGTCACTCTTGCGAACTATAGCCACGATTGGGTAAACTCGGATGCTACAGTGGCTTTAAAAAACAACACAGATCACACCATTGTCCAAGTCACTGGACGAATGATTTATTACGATATGAGCGGTAATATGCTGGATTACCAAGATTTCACCAAGTCCGTTACAATAGAACCCGGCATGGTGAAGTCTTTCTCGCTGGAAGGATATAATCATAACGAGTATTATGCTTATTATAAAAGTCTGGCCTCAGCCAGCTATCCCAACCGCAAATACAAAGTGCAGTTTGAACTGAAATCGTATAAAACAAAAAATGACTAATCCTCGCGTCCTCGGTATCGGAGAAACCGTCCTCGATATCCTCTTCAAAAACGACCAGCCCCAGAAAGCAGTCCCTGGCGGCTCCACTTTCAACAGCATCGTGTCGCTCGGAAGGGCAGGAGTGAACTGCGCCATTGTGACAGAAGTGGGGGGCGACCATGTGGGCGACCTGATATGCAACTTTTTGAAAGAGAATGGCGTTTCATCGGAATACGTCTGCCGTCGCGAACAAGCCAAATCACCCATATCACTGGCTTTCCTCGATGAGCACAACGATGCGCAATATGTGTTCTACAAAGACCCATCACCCGCTGCACTCAGCGGAAAACTGCCGGAGTTTACTAAGGACGACGTGGTGCTCTTTGGGTCTTTCTTTGCCATCAATCCTGCCATACGTCAAAAAGTGGGCGGTTTACTACGTAAGGCGCACGAAGCGGGTGCCTGGCTCTATTATGACGTCAACTTCCGTAAAAACTATATTGCCGATATTCCTGTCCTGAAACCCAATATCGAGGAGAACATGAGCCTGGCAAATGTGGTGCGTGGGTCGATGGAGGATTTCAACTATCTGTACGGGCTCCATGACGGTGATGCCATCTATGCGCAGGTGAGCCGCCATTGCAATACCCTTATCCTGACGGACGGAGCTCGTCCCATCCGGGTCTATACGCCCGACGGCTGCGAGACGTATCCCGTGCAGCCCATCGAGACAGTCAGCACGGTCGGTGCAGGTGACAACTTCAACGCCGGCTATATCTACGCCAAAATCATCGCCTCAGAATCTCCACAACCAACCTCTCACCTTTCACCTCTCACCTCTCACCTTATCATGATGGCCCAGCGGTGGAGCCAGGATGTCTGCCGACAACTGGGCAACAACATCAGCGACGAATTGGTCGCTTCCCTTCACAATCAAAAGATAACACTATGATTCAAAAACATTGCTTTGAATGCGGAGCACCGCTTATAGAGAAGGAACTGGAAGGGGAGGGCATCGTGCCTTTCTGCCCTCAATGCGAGGAGTTCCGTTTTCCCATGTATAACGTGGCGGTGAGCATGATCGTCATCAACGAACAAACAGGGAAGATCCTGCTGATCAAACAGTATGGCCGCCCGTTCTTCATCCTTGTGGCAGGTTATGTGAACCGTGGTGAACCTCTGGAACACGCCGTGGGGCGTGAGATCAAGGAAGAGACTGGAATGACGGTGAGTCATATCAAGTTCAACCGCACCAGCTTCTTCGAGCCATCGAACACGCTGATGTGCAACTTCACGGCCTTTGTGAAAGATGCCAGCGAGCTGTCCCCCAACAGGGAAATCGATTCCTACCAATGGTTCACACCAGTGGAGGCACAACAAAACATCCGCCCCAACAGCCTCGCCGAGCGGTTTTTGAACGCCTATCTTGAAGAATGTGGTTACTTTTAGTAATAATCAATTCTTAAACACTTCCTTGAAAAACTCCACCGTCGCCTCCACAACCTGTTTCCTGCGCCGGGTGATGGTGTGGTTCTCGCCTTCGACCACCTGAAGGGTGGCATGGGAGCCGTAGGTCTCCAGATATCGCTCACTACACCACATCGGCACGATGCCGTCACGGTCGCCGTGAAGGAGGAGCACTGGACCCTTGTACGCAGCCGAAGTGCCAAAGATGTCGAGCTGCTGGGTGGTGACGAGATATTCTCTACCCAGCTTATAGAGACCCCAACAGCGGATGTACTCCGGAGGATCCTTGGGGTCGAAGGTGGCATTGAAAAACTTGCCGCCCTGACAGGCCTCCTTGATCACAGAGCCTGGAGCAATCAACACCACGCCTAACGGTGTCTTGTTGTTATCAACCGACGATAAGCTTTCCGTGGCTAGTCTCCCAGCGGCCATCGAAGCGATGACACCACCTTGTGAGTGGCCTAACAAGCCCACCTCACTCACATACGGCAGGCGCTGCACATAGTCCCATACGGCCTTTGCATCAGCGATCTCCTTCTCGATGGTCATGTCCTGCTTGCGACCCTCGCTCTTGCCGTGCCCGTCGAAATCGAAGCGGATAGAGGCAATGCCGGATTCGGCCAAACCTTTTGCCAACTGTGGCATGGGACCGTAGTCCTTACTGGAAAAGATGCCATGCATCAAAATCACCATCGGACATTGTTCTGTCGCTGTGTCGAACCCTTCGGGCAAGGTGATTTTATAGGCAATATGGCCTTCAGGACCCCGAATGGGGCCTTTCTGCACCCGGCAACCTGCCAAAAGCAACAGCCCCACCAAAGCTGATAAGAAATAGTTAACAAGTTGTTTCATAAGCAGATAACTATAATCTTCGCATATTATTGTATTGGAATGTCCTGTCATTGATATTTATTTATAAATTTGTGTCTTCAATCCTCATTCGAATGAAATCAAACTTACTCTTTCAAGCTTTCACCAAGTTTTTTCTCGGGGTCATCCTTTTGGGAACGCTGGTCTTTTTGCCCGCCGGGTCATTCCACTACTGGCAAGGCTGGTTGTTAATGGGTGTCCTGTTCATCCCTATGTTCATCGCGGGTCTAGTCATGATGGTCAAAAACCAAGAACTCCTCCGTAAACGGTTGAACGCCAAAGAACAAGAGAAAGAGCAAAAGACGGTCGTGGCACTCAGTGGTTTGCTGTTTATCGCGGCTTTTGTTGTGGCTGGCCTCAACTGGCGCTTCCAATGGTGTGTGCTTACCAACTGGGCGGTTTGGGTGGCTGCCGCGCTCTTCCTGCTATGCTATGGTCTTTATGCTGAAGTCTTGCGCGAAAACACCTACCTCTCACGCACCATCGAAGTGCAAGAACACCAAAAAGTCATCGACACAGGCCTCTATGGGGTGGTCCGTCACCCGATGTATATGGCTACCACCGTCCTTTTCCTGATGATGCCCTTAGTGCTGGCTTCACCCATCTCTTTTGCCATCATGTTGCTCTATATCCCATTGATAGCCAAGCGTATCCGTAACGAAGAAGCTGTCTTGGAACAAGGACTGGAAGGCTATGGCGAATACAAACAACGGGTGAAATACAAGGTTCTGCCTTTTATCTGGTAATATACAAATCACGCATAATACTAAACACATGAAAAAAACAATGACCATTTTGCTCACAGCGACAATCGTTTGCTTGACGGCTTGCTGTAACAAGAACCAAGAGACAACGATGAACCGTATCGATAAAAATTGTATTGAGAAAACAGTGAAAACCCTTTGCGACAAGTATGCCGATGTGGAAGGTGGTGCAGACCGTATCAAACGTGGCGTGGAGCAGGCGGCGGCCTTCTGGACGGAGGCCGACGGCACTCCGGCGGAATTCGAGGCTTTCTGCACGGAGAACTTTGTGGCTGAACCGGATGAAAGGGCTCGCATGGCGGCACAGCTGGAAAGGAACTTCGAGAGCCTATGGGGCTGCTTCAACAAGATGAATGTGGATCTTAACCTCCCCATCCATCTGGACGGACCCGACCCCACTCCACTCGATGAGCTGTTTGGCGCTTATAGCCCTTCGGCACATTTCACCGATGACATGTTCGAACAGAAGATCGCTTTCATCGTGGTGTTGAACTTCCCCTTCTATTCTTTGGAAGAAAAGAATACCCTGGGAGGAGACTGGAGCCGCCAACAATGGGCATACGCCCGACTGGGCGACGTCTTCACGGCTCATGTGCCCGCCGAATGCCAACAGGCTCTGTCGGCACAGCTCTCAGCGGCTGATAACTACATCTCGAGCTACAACATCCAGATGGGGCATCTGCTGAACGAAAAGGGCGACCGTCTCTTTCCTGACCTTTCGCTGATCACCCACTGGGGACTGCGCGATGAACTGAAAACGCATTACAATAAAGGTGAGGAGGGACTGGCCAAGCAACGCATGATCTATCAGGTGATGCGCCGTATCATTGATCAAAGCATCCCTGAAGGTGTCATCAACAATCCCGACTATGACTGGAATCCTTACGACAACACGGTCACCAAGGATGGTAAAGAGGTCAGCATGAAGGCGGAACCTGACACGCGCTATCAATATTTCCTCGATAATTTCCACGCCATGCAGCAGGTCGATCGCTACAATCCAAGGTATCCTACAGCCATCGCCCGCGCCTTCGACGAGGACATGGAGGTGAGCTTCGACGAGATTGAGAAATTGTTTGATGCCTTTTGCAGTTCGCCGCAGGTAGGTGAGGTGGCTCAGCTTATCGAACAGCGCATGGGTCGCAAACTGGAGCCGTTCGATATCTGGTACGACGGATTCAAGAGCCGCAGCACCCTGAACGAGGATGACCTCTCGACACAGACTCGTAAGCTTTATCCTGACCGAGAGGCTTTTGCCACCCAAGGGATGCCCTCGATCTTGAAACAGTTGGGTTTCAGTCAGGAGAAGAACGACTTCATCTGCTCGCATATCACCGTTGACCCCTCACGGGGTGCCGGTCATGCCTGGGAATCGAACATGCGTTCCGACAATGCCCGCCTGCGCACCCGTATCGGCAAGGACGGCATGGACTATAAAGGCTATAACATTGCCGTGCATGAATTCGGCCACAACGTCGAGCAAACCATCACCCTCCACAATGTGGATCACTACATCATGAAAGGTGTTCCCAATACCGCCTTCACCGAAGCGCTCGCCTTCGTCTTCCAGGTGCGCGATCTTGACTTCTTGGGCTACAAAAACGATGATCCCACCCGCGAGGCTATGGAGACCCTCGACATCTTTTGGGGTTGCTACGAGATTATGGGAGTGGCGCTTGTTGATATGTACAGCTGGCGTTGGCTCTATGAGCATCCTGATGCCACGGTGGCACAGCTCAAGGAACAGGTCATCCGCACGGCACAAGAGGTCTGGAACAAATACTACGCTCAATATCTTGGCGAAAAAGACTCACCTATCCTGGCCATCTATAGTCACATGATCGACTCACCACTCTATCTGGCTAACTATCCTTACGGGCATATCATCGAATTCCAACTGGAACAACAGCTGAAAGGCAAGTCGGTGGCCGCCGAGATTGAGCGCATCTATCCTGTGGGTCGTCTGACCCCGAAACACTGGATGCGCCACGCCGTGGGCGGCGAAGTGTCAACGCAACCGTTGCTTGATGCCGCTTCCCTCGCACTCCAAACCGTGAAATAGTAACTTCACCTATCAAAAACACGTTCTGTCATGACCGATACCATGAATCCTGCTCAGCGGCATTATTGTATGTCGCAAATCAGAAGCCGCAACACCAAACCTGAACTGAAGGTTAGGCAATGGTTGTGGCATCATGGCTACCGCTACCGCCTGAACGTGAAGTCGGTGCCAGGGAAACCGGACATCGTGATGCGGAAATACCATACGGCAATCTTCGTGAATGGATGCTTTTGGCATGGACATGGCCTCACCCCCAACCCCTCTCCATCAGGAGAGGAGGGATTTGAGAACTCGGAATGCTGTAGGATTCCGGAGACGAATAGGGAGTTTTGGATCAATAAGATCCGTCGAAATCAAGAGCGTGACCTGAGGAATTACCAAGTGTTGCGCGAAAACGGATGGCAGGTGCTTGTCATCTGGGAATGTGAACTCAAACCCAAACGCATGGAGGAAACGATGAATCGGGTGGAACTCCAACTCAATGACTATTTCCTGCAACTTCACACCCGCAAACGCAAGCCCATCCGCTATCATCAAGATAGCGAAGTGCCTATGGCGGCTGAAAAATCTAGTTATAATATATAGTTATATACAATATAAATAATATAAAAAATGAAACGTTTTTTCTTTTGGAGTGTTGCCGCCATCTTGCTGTGCGGCACCTTTGAGAGTTGGGCACAAAACAACGATGTCACGTTGTATTTCAGCCCCGAGGAAATGCCTGACCTGATCAAATGCCTGCCTCCGCCTCCCGATACCCTCGGGTCGGACTTTGCCAACGACATCATGCGCTATATGTGGGGGAAAGCACAACGGCTCGATTCAACCCGTGCCGCTCTCGTGTTTCGCGATGCCGTGTGGAACTACGACTCTCTGTTTGCCGTGTTTAGCGTGCCTTTCGGACTCGAAATCTCTAAAGATGGCACTCCTGAAATCTATAAGCTATTGATTAACAGTTTGTCCACTATCGACCAAACGCGCGTCAAGCCAAAAGCTTTCTACCATCGGAAACGCCCGTTTGAACAATTCAATGAGCACATGCTCACCAAGTATGAGGAAGTGGAACTGTCGGGGGAGGGCTCCTATCCCTCGGGGCACAGCCAACGTGGCTATAGCGTTGCCTTGCTGCTCTCCGAAATCAACCCCGACAATGCTGACACCCTCATGGCACGTGGCTATATGTATGGCGAAAGCCGAGTGATTGCCGGTGCGCACTGGCAAAGCGATGTGGAGGCCAGCCGTCTTTGTGGCGCCATCGGCCTGAGCCGACTGCATACCAGCCCCGAATTCCTCGCTCAACTCCAAAAAGCTCGTGAAGAGTTCCAACGACTGACAGGTGCCTTGTCGCCCACCGACGATGCCAGCCAGTTCGTGAACCTGGCCGAGGTCATCCCTGATGCCATCCTCGAAATCCGTTACTACGGCACCTACAACTTCGTGGGGACTCGTGTGGATGGCTACCTCGAACCTGTCGCCCTGCTCACCCGTCAGGCCGCCGATAGCCTGCGCGCCGTGAGCGAGGACCTGAAACGACAAGGCTACCGCATCAAGGTGTTCGACGCTTACCGCCCGCAATGTGCTGTTGATCACTTTATGCGCTGGGGCGCCGACACCAATGACACCCTTATGAAACAATATTTCTATCCCCAAGTGCCAAGAGAGAAACTCTTTGAACTACATTACATCGATGAACGGAGTAGCCACACACGAGGATCTACTGTCGATTTGACGCTCTTCGACATGGCTACGGAAAAAGAAGTCGATATGGGTGGCACCTTCGACTGGTTTGGACGCGAAAGCCATCCCGATTTCGGAGGAAATCCCAAGACCGGGAAATACAAGAAAAACGATCGCATCACCGCCGAACAATTCCACAACCGAATGATTCTCCGCGAGGCCATGCTGCGTCACGGCTTCAAACCTTACAACGAGGAATGGTGGCATTTCACCCTGAAAAACGAGCCCTTCCCCGACACCTATTTCACCTTCCCGGTCAAAACACTCCGGTAAGATGCGTTGAAACACCGACGGGGCGGCGGGTCATTCCTTCACCAGCTTGACGGTGCTCGTGCCTGTCTCCCCGGTGATACGGGTTACATAAACCCCTTGAACGAGACCGCTGAGATCGAGCTCAACACGGCCTTTTGTAACTTCGCCAAAGGCCACCTGCCGACCCATCAGGTCGAACACCACAACTTCCCCCTCGGAGATGTTGCTCGTGACCACAACCTTGCCGGTGGTGGGATTGGGATTGACGTTCGCCGTGACCGTAGGCGTGTCATGAACGGCCAGGATGGACGCACCTACAAACACGTCATCGACATAAACACCATCCGCTCCGTTGGAAAACGCCTCAAAACCAATCTGATACTCCGTCGAGGCTTCGGGCAACACAAGGGTGACCGTCTCCCAATCTTCGGCGATGTCTGTGTAAGTGCCCAACATGGTCCATTCTTCCGAAGGAGAGGTGCGATAGCCCACAAACAGATAATCCACCTGGTTTGAAATCGCCCGCTGCTTGTGCTTGAACTCTAGAATTGGATTCGTGACCGAGGAAATGTCCAACGGCGCTGAAATGAGCATCGCGTCTTCGTTCAGCCAAATAAAGAACGCCGTGTTATTCAGGATAAGAATTCCGGGGTCCACCACCCATCCGCCATCGCCCGAGATGATGAGGTCCTGCCAGCATACAAACTCGTCGGAGGCCTCAAAGTCATCAAA
>CACZQL010000085.1 GCA_902783365.1 uncultured Bacteroidia bacterium
CGGACACGCAGGTCCGCCCCTACAAGATGGGTGGGTTAACCACCCTTTTTTGATTTACCAATGTAAGATCTTTCTGAAATCGTATTGGTCCGGATCCGGCACATACCGTCTGGCGGCTTCGTAGTCGCTGGGGGTGAGGTATTGCAGACCGTCGTTGAAGATGAGCTCTGCCTTGGGGCCGTTGAGGTTCACCAAACGCGGCTTGATCTTGCCGTTCTCGTCCTCCACATCCTTCAGGTAGAGCGGGATGATCTCGCCCTTGGGGTTGGTGGTGACCATGGCGCCGGTGACACCCTGGTCGAAGAGCTTCTTCACGCCGTAGCCCAGCAGGGAACAGTAGGTGAGGTCGTAGCCATTGGGCTGCACGCAGCGGATGCCGTAGCCGATCTCGACGGGACGGCTCTTCACGCTGAGGCCGAGGAGGCGCAGACGCTGCTGGAGCAAGAGGTTGAAGATGTGGGCCTTGCTCACGTTGCCAAGCTCAGGATGGCCATGCTCGTCGTAGGTGAATGCCACGCCGCATTTCTCAATCTCCTCGTCCGACATGAAGTGGAACACACCCTCGCTGATGATGATGACGCCATACTCCACGCCGAGGATCTTACGCTTGACGATGGAGCTGACCATGAGGTTGATGATGGCGTCGAAGGTGACTTGGGCATGGTTGAACATCTCGGGGATGACCACCATGGGGCAGTGGCAGGCGGAGGTCATGCCGAAGGCCAGGTGACCGGCCTCGCGGCCCATGGCGGAAAGCACAAACCAGTTGCCGCTGGTACGGGCATCCTCATACACGGTCTGCACCAAATGCACCGCGGCGTCCTTGGCCGAGTAGTAGCCGAAGGTGGGCTGCCCGTCGGGCAAAGGAAGGTCGTTGTCGATGGTCTTGGGCACGTGGATGTTTTGAATCTTCACATCGTTCTCACTCAGATATTTGGAGATGCGATTGGCGGTGGAGGCCGTGTCGTCGCCACCGATGGTCACCAAGAGCTTCACGTTGTTTTTCACGAAGAAGTCGGTGTTGAACTCCTCGTTTTTCGGTTTGTAGCGGCTCATGCGGAGGGCCGAGCCACCCTGTTTTTGGATCTCATCGGCATAGATGAAGTCGATTTCCTCCACGTGCGGGTTGGGTTTAAAGAGGTTCTTGTAGCCGTCGTTCAGTCCTAGCACGCGGTAACCACTTTTCAAGAAGGTCTTGGCGACCGTGCTGATCACTGTGTTGATGCCAGGCGCGGGACCGCCACCGGCAAGGATTACGATTGAATCTTTCATTATGTTGGAATTTAAGTAGTTAGAAATCAGTATTATTCGATGATGAATTCGTCGCAGAAAATCCAGGCGGGTTGGCCGGCGCCGACGTGCCATGAAGGGCAGGTCTTGATGTTTCTGGCGGCCATCTTCACGAAACGGGTCTCGCAACGGGGACGGACCTCCATTTCTTGGATCACGGAGCCGTCCTCATTGAGCGGCACGCCATTGGCGACTTTGCCCACGCTGCGGAACTTCTTGCCGTCGTCGGAGACGAAGAACTCCACCTCCTTGGGCATGAAGATCCATGAGCCTTGCTCCTGAAGGAAGCTGCCTGCGAGGCGGTTCACCCGCTGCTTGGCGCCGAGGTCCACGGTGGCCACGAGGTCCACACCGCTGTAACCCTGCCACACGCCGGTGCGGAAGTTGTCGCCGCCGCGCTGGTGGTCGATGAGGGCCTTCACGCCGCCCGCCTCATACTGGTCGGAGAAGGGATAGTCCAATTTCACCGCCAGTTTGGCGTCAACGTAATGGAAGTCGGCGTCGATGACGCGGCTCCATTTCCCGTCTTGCAAGGCCGCCGCCTTGACCGAGGTGGACTTGCGCAGGATGATGGGGTTCTCATAGCGCGGGCTGTTTCCGTCGGGCTCACTGCCGTCGAGGGTATAATGGATCTCCGTTCCTTCCAGGGGATGGCTCATCGTCACCACGAGGCTGTCGAAGAAGGTGTTGGACTCGGCGTTGATGGCCGGCACCACGAGGATGCTCTCTCCGGGGATGCGTACCACAGGGCAGTTTTCGGGTTGGGTGGCCCAAGGCGAATCCGCCGTGGGGCCCATCACGAATTCCAGCGTGCCTCCTTGATAGATCTCATCAAAGGTGATGAAGCTGCGTTCCAGGGCTTTCCCGTTGAGTTTCACCGACTTCACGTAAGGATTCTGGGCATTGAGGTTCTTGGCGGTGACGTGGAACTGCTTGCCGTTGTCGAGGCTGATTTCCACTTGTTCAAATCTCGGCAGACCCAACACATAGGTGCCGGAGGCGGGGGTGGCGGGATAGAAGCCCATGGCGGAGAACACACCCCAAGCCGACATCTGGCCGCAGTCCTCATTGCCGCTGAGGCCGTCGCGCTCATCGGTGTAAAGCTCGTCCATCACCTGCTTCACATACTTCTGGGTCTTGGCAGGCTGGCCCACGAAGTTGTACATATAGATCGTGTTGTGCGAAGGTTCGTTGCCGTGGGCGTACTGGCCGATGAGGCCGGTGATATCCACTTGTTCGCGTCCGGTGAGTTCGGAGGAGGCGGTGAAGAGGCCATCGAGTTTGGCGGCGTAGGCTTCGCGACCGCCCATGAGGTCGATATGGGTGTTGATGTCTTGAGGCACGAAGAAGTTGTATTGCCAGGTGTTGGCTTCGGTGAGGGTGAAGTTGACTTGGGTGGGGTTGAAGGGGGTCATGTAGCCGCCGTTGCGTCGGCCTTGGAAGAATTGGTTCTTGGGGTTGTAGAGGTTTTTGTAGGCTTGGGCGCGGAGGTAGAACTCACGGGCGATGTCGGCATGTCCCATGTCTTCGGCCATACGGGCCACGCACCAGTCGTCGTAGGCGTATTCCAGGGTCTTGGAGGTCGCCTCGCCTTCCGCATCGACGGGGATGAAGCCGTATTTCATATAGGCGCCCATGCCGCGGCGGTCCTGACGGGAGGAGTTCACCATGGCTTCGAGGGCTTTCTCGGTGTCGAAGTCGCGGATGCCCGAGAAATAGGCGTCGGCGATGACGGGGATGGCGTGGTTGCCGATCATGCAGTGGGTCTCGTTGCCGGCGAGTTCCCAGATGGGCAGCATCTGCTCCGGGTCGGTGTCATAGTTATTAATAAAGGTGTTGATGAAGTCGAGGGTGCGTTCGCGTTGGACGAGGCTGAAGAGGGGATGCAGGCTGCGGAAGGTGTCCCACAGCGAGAACACGGTATAGACAGGCCGGTCGGAGTGATAGATTTGCAAGTCGTGCGCGCGATAGCGTCCGTCGGCGTCGGAGAAGAGGTTGGGGGCAATCATGGTGTGATAGAGGTTGGTGTAGAACACCCTCAGGTCGGCCTCGTCGGAGCCAGCCACCTTGATGCGTTGGAGTTCTTTGTTCCAGGTATCGCTGGCTTTCTGCGCCAGGGCGTCGAAGTCGAAGCTGTCGGCGCCGAGTTCCGCGCGGAGGTTGTTTTTGGCGCCCTCGACGTCCACCGGCGAGATGGCGACACGCATGACGAGGGGCGTGCCGGCCTTGGTGTCGAAATCGAACGACGCCTTCAGCCGGGTGCCTTGCACGGAGGCATCCTGGCGCGGCGTGCCATCGTCGAAGAAGGTGTAGGACTTGAAGGGTTGCGAGAACTCAGCGACGAAGTAGAGGTATTGGTCCCTGGCCCAGTCGCGGGTGCGGCGGAAGCCACAGACGGTGTTGGGCGACAGCACTTCGAGGGTGGCGTCATACACGAACTCGTCGTTCACGCCCTCCACCATGTCGAGGAAGAGATGGGCGTCGTCGCTGTCGGGGAACTGGCAGCGCATCATGCCCACGCGGTCGCCGGTGGTGAGTTCCACGTTGACCTGGTAGTCATCGAGAAGCACTTGGTAGTAGCCGGGGCGTGCCGACTCGTTCTCATGGCGGAAAGAGGAACGATAGCCGGTGGCGGGATCCTCTTCGGAGCCTTTGTCGAGTTTCACCTCGCCCACGATGGGCATGAAACGGAAGTCGCCGTAGTCGGAACAGCCCGTGCCGCTGAGGTGCGTGGTGCTGAAACCGAGGATGGAGTGGTCGGAAGTGTGGTAGCCCGAGCAGCCGTCCCAGTCGTTCATGCGGGTGTCGGGACTGAACTGCATCATGCCAAAGGGCACGGTGGCGCCGGGGAAAGTGTGTCCGTGGCCGCCAGTACCAATGAATGGATCGGCGTAGGCGACGGCGTTAGCGACATAGTCGGCCTTGGGTTGCGTGTGGCAGGCCGCAAGGCATAGCAGCAAAAAAGGAAGAAATAATTTTTTCATAGAGAAAGATTTGAATTGACGGCGTAAAATTAGGAATAATCTTTGTTAGTGCCACCACGTTCGCAAGAAAAAACTACGAAGGAAAAACAAAAAAATGCGACAAACCGCCCCATAAAAACAATATATTGCTTATATTTGCAGCCTCAAACAGCAAACAACAAACAATTAACAACTTAAAAACACGAAAAAATGAAAAAAGTACTTTTACTTTCCTTGAGCCTTGCTTTAGGCTTCAGTGCTTTCGCACAACAACGTGTCGCTAAGAATGACATTCAGGCATTCAAAGTAAACAAGAACAAGGAAGTGGTGGGAAATGAGAAAATCAACCCCTCCGCCGCCGCTTTCGCTCCCCAGTCCTCTCAGAGTGTTGTGATCAACAGATGGGAGAACAAAGAGGAAGCTGAGACCATGCTCACCACCTACGACCTTCAGTCGAACAGCTGGTGCTCCAACCGTATGTATCAGCTGCCCAACGGCAGTGTCGGTATTGTCGGCACCATGTCACTCCAAGAAAACCAGCAGGCCACCGACCGTGGTACTGGCTACAACTTCTACAACGGCAGCGAATGGATGGACATGCCTGAGGCCCGCGTGGAGCAAATGAGAACCGGTTGGCCCACCATCGCACAATGGGGCGACAACGGTGAAATCATGATTTCGCACTCCCCCTGCCGCTGCTGGGTCAGAGAAGTGGCCGGCGAAGGCGAATGGCAGTACATGGGCGAGCTTCCCTACGCTCCCGAAGGCTATCCTTACGATGGCGAGAACATCTCCTGGCCGAGAGTTGCCACTTCCGGCGAGCACCACAACATCATCCATGTGATTGGTGACATCCAGCACTCCGTGTCGGACAGCGAGGTTCACCACCACCAGGCCTACCTCCGTTCCGAGGATGCCGTGAACTGGACCATCAGCTACTCTCCCCTTGCTCAGGACGGAGAAGAAGCTGACCACTATTCCGCTGACGCCTACAACATCGCCGCCAATGGCCACACCGTCGCCATGATCTACTCCGACGACCTCCAAGCCCATGTCGTTATGTACAAATCCACCGACGACGGCGCCACCTGGACCAGAACCGTGATCTGGGAGAACCCCTACTACGGCTGCGACTGGGAAAATGACGAATGCTCCGTGTTCACCGACACCCTGTTCGGCCCCTCCAACGTCGCCATCGCCATCGACAACCGCGGTGTCGCCCACGTGGTCATGAACACCTACGAGTACATCCACGACGAGATTGGCAACACCTACACCACCTTCAGAGGCAGGGCTATTGACGGTCTCTACTACTGGAACGACACCCAAGAGGCTCCCATCCAATCCGTGGACGGCAACCCGCACCACGCCCTGAGACTGTGGTGGCCTTCCGGTGACGGCTATGTACACATGGAGGCCGACTCCACCAAATGGGCTGGCTACCTCCCCATGTTTGAAGATGAGAACGGCTCCTTGATCGAATACCAGAACGACTACTTCTACATCGAGAACGACTACTTCTATAAATTCCGCTCCGGCCAGTCTGGCATGCCCGCCCTCTCCATCGACCCGTTCGGCAACATCGCCTGCGCCTACTCAGCCCCCTGCACCAAGCGCGTGAACAACGAATTGACCAAATACTACAGAAGCATCTTCGTCAGCTACTACAATGTGGACGAAGGTTACTGGCACCAAGTGGTTGACGACATCACCGACGAAATGTGGTATTTGTTCTCCGAGAACATCTTCACCATCTCCGTGAACAACACCGTCAATCCCGGTGAGTTCTGGTTCGGCTTCCAGGAAGACGCCACCCCCGGCCTCTACTGGGGCTCCAACGCCACCCAAACCAACGCCAACTTCAACACCATCCACGCCGTGAAGGTGATCGCCGATCCCGAATGCGTGAGCGTCCCCGAGAACTACGACGCCATCAACCCGATGACCAACGTGCAAATCCACCCCAACCCGGTGAGCGACAACCTCTACATCACCGTGAACGCCTCGCAAAGCTCCGTGATGAACATCGCCGTCTATAACATCACCGGTCAAAAAGTGATGGAAACCAGCGCCAGCATCAGCACCGGCATCAATCACCCCAGCATCGATGTCAACAGCCTCAGCAGCGGCATCTACTTCGTCACCGTCAGCACCAACGGCTTCGAACAAACCCTGAAGTTCGTGGTGAAATAAAGAAAATACTTGATTCTTAAACCCTGTGTTTAGGGGGCGGACTTGCGAGTCCGCCCCCTTTTTTTATCCGGCAAAAAAATAACAGGCAACAGATTTTTTTCTTGCACAATCAAAGAAAATACGTATATTTGTAAGCTCTAAAGGAAAAGCAAATCATTACTAATCAACATTAATATTAATTAAAAATCATTAAACATGAAGAAATTATTTACTTTAATGATGATCTTGGCAGTGGCCATGAGTGGCTTCGCCCAAGTAAAAAGCGTCAGCAAACTCGACGGCAAGAACGGCGTTCAGAAGATGAGAATGGCCAATCGCAGCGAGGGTGTTGAGACGTTGGAGAACGTTCAGTCACAGTCTTTGATGACCAGAGTTGATTTCGGTAGCGGCGAGCTTGACTACACGACCTACGACTGGCAGACGAACGCCGCAGCCCGTAACTGGACCCTGGTTTGGGACGACAACACAGTGAATTTCGCCTACACCCAGGCCAACAACGAGAGCTTCAGCGACCGTGGTACCGGCATTGGCACCTACGATTACACCAACGACGAATGGATTCCGCTGGGTGGCCGTATCGAGAGCGAGAAGACCGGTTTCGGCTCCATCGCCCGCTACAAAGAGAACGGCATCGTGGTTGCCGCCCACACCGCCACCGAGTGCGGCATCTACATCATTGAGGACAGAGACAACATGACCCCCAACAGCCTTCCTGTGACGAGCCGTGTTGACAACACCAATGAGCCTGCTTGGCCTGTGGTCATGACCTCCGGCCCCAACCGCGACATCATCCACATGGTCGCCACCGGCAGCAGCGACAACAAATTGTACTACTTCCGCACGCGCAACGGCGGTGAAACCTGGGAAAAGCAAAACGTCGTCCTCCCCTTCCTCACTGAGGAATACGGCTCCGACTGGGGTTCCAACGTTTGCTACTTCATGGAAACCACTGAGGACAACTGCCTTGCCTTGGTCGTTAACAACGCCTGGAGCGACTGCTTCGTCATGTACAGCTACGACGATGGCGAGACCTGGGAAAGAAAAGTGTTCTATCATCACCCCGGAATCAACTCCACGTTCGACAGCTGGTTCATGTATCCTCGCTGGGCTTCCTGCCAATGGGACAGCAAGCACAACCTGCATGTGCTGTATGAGTTCAACGGCAGCACCGGCGAACCCGCCTCTGGCAGTTACTATCCCGGTATCGGTGGCGTGTCCTACTGGAGCGAAGTCATGCCCTACCATGGCGACGGCACCAGCCAATCATTCGGCTGCGACCCGACCAACCCGATGCCTTGCGTCCCTGGCGAGCCTTTCATCATGGACTCCGCCTACATCTATGAAGACATCTACGCTTCATGGTGGCTGTGGAGCGACGCCACCCACGAAATGTGGAGTGAGTATGTTGGCTACCTCCCCGCATTGACTCCTCAAGGCGACCCGGAACCCGATCCGTACAATGTCATGGAATTCAACATTGATGACAGAACCTTACACGGCTCCTACAACAGCGGCTGCGTGGCTTTCCCCGTGCTCTGCATGGTTCCCGGTTCTGACGACATGGTGGCTGTTTGGAGCGCCATGGACGAAAACTGCACCGATGGAAATGGCAACTTCTACTATCACCTCTTTGCCTCCGCCTCCGCCGACGGTGGCTACACCTGGTCTCCCATGGTTGCCCTCACCAGCGACATCATCTTCACCTTTGCTGAGTTAGTGTATAACCAGGCTGTCGTTCTCGACAGAACCCTGGTCGTCGCCACCCAAGCCGACGGCTTCACCGGCACCTTCGTCCAAGGCGACGAGGATGACGCCACCGACTGCTACTATCAAGGCCTCACCTACGACCTCGACGAGCTCTTCCCCGGCATCGGCATGGGCACCTCCGAAAGCCACAACACCAAGATGAACATCTGGCCCAACCCCACCAACACCACCCTCAACGTCAACCTCAACCACAGCGCTGAGATCGTTGTTTACAACATGATGGGTCAAGTGGTCGCCAACTACAACGGCACCATTGGCGCCAACAGCATCGACGTGTCGAACCTCAGCAGCGGCGTCTATTTCATCAGCGCCGGCAGCGACACCCAGAAGTTCGTTGTCAAATAAGCTGACACCCCTACAGAGACTATCAATACTTATTTTTGCGAGAGAGGGACACCAAGGTGCCCCTCTCTTTTTTTATCAAAAAACTTGCATAATCATAAAAAAATAGTAATTTTGTGCCTTGCAACCTTAAAATTATACGCTATGAAAAAAGTATTTACCCTTTTGATGGTCTTGCTCATGGTCACAGGAGGCTATGCGCAAGTGAAAAAACAAAGCAAGTCAGACAACCTGAAGAAAAGTGCCAAGGAACTCGTTTACACTGGTGAAGAGACCCTCAACACCGTGAAAAACCAGGAAGCCATGACCTGGGATTTCGACGCCGAGGACTTGGACTACAGCGCTTACGACTGGCAAACCAACACAGCGGCACGTAACCTGACGATGACCTTCCCCGACGGATGCGTGGCCTTTGCCTACACCATCGCCACCGACGACACATACGCCGACCGTGGCACCAACATCTGCGTGTATAACCCCGCCACAGGCGAATGGGCCACCACCGGAGGCAAGATTGAAAACCGCAAGGCCGGCTTTGGCTGCGCCACCCGTTATGGCGAAAACGGCATCCTCGTCGTCTCGCGCGACGCCAACAGTCTCGCCTGCGGTGTCTATATCATCGAGGACAAAGACAACCTGCCCGCTACCGGCACCCTGACCCCTATCATTGAATTCGACACCGAGCAGAACCTCCACTTCCCCGCCGCCATGTGTACCGGTCCCAACCACGACCACATCCACATCCTCTTCACTGCCCTTAACCAAACCATCAACGACCAAGTGAACCCCTACTTCTACTTCCGTTCGATGGACGGCGGCGCCACTTGGGACGAGTACATGACCATCGATTACCTCGGTCGTGAATACTGCCCGCAGTACGGTTCCGGCCAAGACGCCTACTTCATGGAGAACCATGGTGGCGACCGCTTGGACATCATCGTCAACACCCGTCGTGGCGACGGCGTTGTGCTCACCTCACTCGACGAGGGCAACACCTGGACCCGCACGAAGTACTACCACCACCCCGGCATTGACGTGAATTTTGGCGAAAACCTGGGCTACATGTATCCCCGTTGGAGCTCCGCCCTGTGGATGGATGAGACCCTTCACGTGGCCTACGAATTCGGCGGCGGCACCGGCGACGCCACTTCCACCAGCTACTACCCCGGCATCGGCGGCATCGGCTACTGGAACAGCGCCATGCCTTATCGCGGCGACGGCAGCAGCTTCCCCCAAGGCTACGACCCCACCAACCCCATGCCTCCCATCCAAGGACAACCTTTTATCATGGACTCCGCCTACATCAACGAGGACATCTACGCCGGCTGGTTCCTTTGGAGCGACGCCACCCACGAGATGTGGCCCGAGTACATCGGCTACCTCACCCCGCTGGATGACAACGGAGACCCGCTGCCCGATCCCGAACAACTCACTTCCTGGGGCATCGAAGACTACACCCTCCACGGCAGCTACAACGGCGGCGTGTGCGAAATGCCCGTGCTGATGCAAATCCCCGGCTCACACGACCTCGTGGCCATCTGGATCGGCATGAACGAAAAACAACTCGATGGTGCCGGCAAACACTACTTTAGAGTCTTTGCCAAAGCCTCACCCGACGGCGGCAACACCTGGAGCAACATGATCAACCTCACCAACGACATCACCTACACCTATGCCGAGTGCGTGTATCCCCAAGCCGCCATCACCGACGGCAAACTCGTGGTCGCCTGCCAGATGGACTCCCAAGCCGACTCCTACGTCATTGGTAACGGCACCGACGACAGCTACGACGACAACTACTATGGCGCCCTGGTGTTCGACCTTGAGGAAATCTTCCCCAACGTCGGCCTCAGCACCCAAAGCCAACACGAGGTCACCAGCATGAACCTCTGGCCCAACCCCGCCCAAAACAGCCTCAACGTCGCTCTGAGCAACGGCAGCACCATCACCATCAGCAACATGATGGGACAGGTGATCAGCACGGTGAAAGGCCATGTCGGCATCAACAGCCTCGACATCAGCAACCTCAGCAGCGGTGTCTATTTCATCAACGCTGGCAACAACACCCAGAAATTCGTGGTTAAATAAGCCTTTGGTGATTCACTAAATCCAAGGCAAGATACATCGCCTGGCGCATCGCGTCAGGCGATGCTTCGTTTTTATTGGCGATGTCGTAGGCCGGTCCATGGAACGGAGAGGTCCTGACCACCGGCAAGCCCGCGGTAAACAAAGCCCCACCATTGGCCGAAATAAGCTTGAAAGGCAATGCGGCCTGGTCGTGATACATCGCCAACACCGCATCATATTTCTTCCATCCCCCGGTCGCAAAGAAACGGTCACTGGCAAAAGGCCCAAAGGCCAACAAGTTGTTCTTGCGCGCCACCGACACCACCGGCGTGATGATGTCCTGCTCCTCCGTACCCGACAAGCCCGAGTCGCCCGCATGGGGATTCAAGGCCAGCACCGCTATCTTGGGCGAAGCGATGTTGAAGTTCTTTTTCAAGGCATTGGCCAAGATGACCAACTTGTGCATCACCATCTCCTTGGTAACACTTGCCAAGGCCTCCTTCACCGGGATGTCGGAGGTAACCATGCCGATGCGGAGATAGTCGCTGACGAGCATCTCCACATAGTCCTGCCCCTTGAAAAGGGAAGAGAGATAGTCTGACTGCCCGTTGAACGCAAAGGCCTCTGACTTCAGCATCGAGGGATTCACAGGAGCTGTCACCAAAGCGTCGATGCTGCCCTTCAACAAATCGTCGGCGGCGCGTTTCAGCGACAACACGGCCATCTTGCCCGCCTGCGCGGATGCCACCCCCGGCTCAATCTTCAACTCATCCTCCGTGATGTTGATGAGATTGAACTTCTGATGCGCCGCCTGACGCGAGTCGCGAATCAGGGTATAGTTGATGTCTTCAACCCCCAAACTCTTTTTATAATAGGAAAAGACCTTGGGCTGCCCGTAAAAAACAGGCGTCATCATCTGAAGCAAACGAGCGTCAGAGAAGGCCTTCATGATGATCTCGTAGGAGATCCCGTTGAAGTCGCCATGGGTAAGACCGATTTTGACGGATTTTGGGGTGGAGGTAGCATTTATCATCATCCTGAATTTTAGAGGGTTAGAGAAACGGCCTCCAAAATTAAGGAGATTATTTGACAAATCCAAATTTATCAATACATTTCTTCGCCGCCACCGTCTTCATCGTCGCCGCCACCCTCGTCGGGCCGGCGGTTGCGCTTGACGTTTTGCTCGTTGATGCGGTAATTGAGGTTCACCGAGAAAGAGGTGCGGTTCCAGGTGCTGTTGCTGTACTGCCAGAAGTGCTCGCCCCACGACTCGCCGCCCCTTCCACGGGTGCCGAACACGTCGCGCACATTGAAGGTGAGGGTGCCGTTGCCATGGAACACCTCCTTGCTCACCGCCATGTCCATCCACCACTCGCCATCGCGCTTGCCGAGCGGCTCCTTGTGGGGACCCATGACGTGGGTGGTCAGCTGGTAGTCGAACCAGTCGGAGACCTTGAACTTGGCCACCATACGCCCGAAGAGCATCCAGCTTTCGGTTTCATAGTACTGGTCCTGGATAAAGCCCCGGGTATAGGAGCGGAAGAAGTTGACATTGCCGTTGAGGTTGAGCCACGAAGTCATCTGCCCTTGGGCCACGGCCTCCACCCCGAAGTCGTCGGCCTTGCCGAAGTTGACGGGCATGGAGTAATACACTCCGTTGTCTTCGTAGGTGTAGTGGCGAATCATGTTGTTGCCATGGCGGTAGTAGGTGGTGAAGGTAAAGCTGGCTTTGTCCCACAGGTGGATGTAGCCCAACTCGTAGCTGTCCATAAAGGTGGGTTTGAGGGCAGGGTTGCCCATGCGGATGTTGCGGTTGTCGTTGTAAGAGCGGAAGGGGCTCATCATCCAGAAGCCCGGGCGGCGGATGCGTCGGGTATAGCTCACCTGGAATTGGTTGTTTTCGTCGATGGAATAGTTGAGGTGCGCGCTGGGGAAGAGGTTGAAATACTGGTTGTTGTTGGTGGAGTCAGAGCCGTCGTAGGCATAGTCTTTCAGGTTGGTGTAGATGGAGGTCCATTCGGCGCGGACACCCACCTGAGCCGACCAGCGTCCCCAGTCGTTGCCCAAACTGGTGTAGAAGGCGGCCACCTGCTCATTGTAGTCGAAGTCGTAGCAATAGTCGCTCAAGGGGTGATAGTCGCCAAGGCTGTCCTTTTCGGTGACGGCAGAGAGGCTGTTGATCATGCGGTTGGTGTATTTGGCGCCGATTTCCCATTGGGCTTTTTTGGCGAAGGGATGCACGTAATCGAGGCTGGCCTGGAGGTTGCGCATGCCTTGGTCTTCGGCGGTCTTTTGGCAGAGGGCCCAGAGGCTTTGCTGCATGTTGGCGTCGGGATAGAGGGTCTCGGTGATGTCGGAGCCAGAGCGTTCGAAGTTTTGGAAGTAGCGCACGTTGGCTTTCAGGCTGCGTCCTTCCTGCTCGAAGGTCTTGTCGTAGTCGAGGGTGACTTCGTACATGGGGTCGGTTTCATGCCATTCTTCCTCACGGATGTCGTAGGAGGAGCTGCCGAGCTGGGGGTATTCGTCGGAATAGCGGACGATGGGATGGGTTTTGTTGGTGCCATAACGGAACACGAAGGCGGCGCTCACGATGTCGCGGTCGGTGATGTAGTAGTCGGCCCCCACCCTTACATGGTGGCCCATGCGGTTCATGGCGCGCTCGGTGGTTTGGTCGGTGATTTGCTGGTAGAGGGTGTCGCCGTCCACAATGTCGAAGCGTTTGGTTTGGTTGACGCCGCCGCCGAGGTTGGAACGGTGGTTGAACCCGTAGGAGGCGAAGAGGTTCCAGCGACGCAGCCGGTAGCTGAGGGAGAGGCTGCCGCCGTAAAGCCAAGGATAGCCGGTGCGGAGGTTGACGGCCCCGTTGAAGCCCTGGCGCTTGTCTTTCTTGAGGATGATGTTGATGATGCCGGCGGAGCCTTCCGCGTCGTAGCGCACGGAGGGGTTGGTGATGACCTCCACCCTTTCAATCATGTCGCCTTGCAGGGTACGGAGGGCGTCCTGGGTGCTCATGCCCGAGAGGCCAGACTCTTTGCCGTCGATGAGGATGCGCACGCCTTCGTCGCCCCGGAGGCTCACATTCCCTTCCACGTCAACCGACACGGCGGGGATGCTCTCCAACACCTCGATGGCGTTGCCGGCGGTGTTGCCCACGTCCTTGCCCACATTGAACACCCGCTTGTCGAGGGTCATCTCGTAAGTGCTCACCTCGGCCACAATCTCCACTTCCTCCAACAAGGCCTCGTCGGGAGCCAACAAAATCCTGCCCAGATCGACCTGATGTTTCTCCCCGGTGAGGGTGATGGTCTTACGGGTGGTGATGAAGCCCATGTACTGGAAATGCAGGCAATAACGGCCCTTTTCGAGGCTCATAGTAAAATGGCCGGAAGGCTCGGTGATGACACCCGTCACCAGGGTGGAATCAGGCAGCGAAAAGGCCGACACAGTGGCGTATTCCATGGGTTCGTTGGTGGACTTGTTCACCACACGGCCCTTGACCGTAATGGACGCAAAGGAGAGTTGTACACTGCAAAGCAGGACAAACATCAGGAAAAGACGGTGTTTCATGAGAAAGAATAGCTCGTTTTTAAGGAGGTGCAAAGATAGGTGTTTTTTTCCAACAAGCGAGTGATTATGAGCACAAAACTACAGGGGATCCACGTCGATTTGGACTTGAACCGACTTATAGTCGGAGTTTTGTTGGAACAGCTTCACTTGTTTCATGATGAGTTCCTTGACTTTCCGGGCTTGATGCTCGCGGTTGAATTTGACGAGCATCTGTTTGATATAGAGGTTCTTGACTCGCGACACGATAGGATATTCCGGGCCAAGCAGGTCCTGTTTGAAGATGGGGCGCAGCAAGCTGGAGAGTTCGGCGGCGGCGGGGTTGAGTTTTTGGTAGTCCTTGTGTTTGAGGCGGATCATCACGAGGCGGTAGTAGGGCGGGTAGCCGAACTGGCGGCGGGTGACCATTTGTTTCTCGTAGAGGCCTTTAAAGTCGTTGCGCAGCACATCTTGCAGCACGGGGTGCCCCGGCTCGTAGGTTTGGATGATGACCCTGCCCTGTTGCCCTTTGCGACCGGCGCGTCCGGCCACCTGGGCCATGAGCTGGAAGCTGCGCTCGTGGGCGCGGAAGTCGGGGAAAGAGAGCATGTTGTCGGCGTTGAGGATGCCCACCACCTTCACCGAGTCGAAGTCGAGACCTTTGGTGACCATTTGGGTACCCACAAGGATGTCGGTTTCCTTTTCTTGGAAGGCCTCAAGGATGTTTTGGTAGTCGTTGCGGGACCGGGTGGTGTCGAGGTCGAGGCGCGCCACCTTGGCCTCGGGCAGGATGACTTGGAGGTCCTCCTCCACCTTCTCGGTGCCGAAGCCGTGCATTTTGATGTTGGGACTGTGGCAGTTGGGGCAGTCGGCTGGCACACTGGTGGTATAGCCGCAGTAATGGCAGCGTAGCACGTTTTGGTGTTTATGGTAGATGAGGCTCACGTCGCAGTTGATGCATTGGGGGACGTGGTGGCAGTCGTCGCATTCGAGGCGCAGGGAGAAGCCGCGGCGGTTTTGGAAGAGGATGGCCTGCTGGTGGTGTTGCAGGGTCTCTTTCATGGCGTCGAGCAGCACGCTACCGAAGTCGGCCTGGAGGGTCTTGCGGCGGCGTTCCACCCTCATGTCGGAAAGGATGATCTCGGGCATCTGCACACCGCCATACCGTTCGATGATCTCGACGAGTTGGTAGCGTCCGTGGAGGGCGTTGTAGTAGCTCTCGTAGGAAGGGGTGGCCGAGCCGAGCAGCACCTTGGCGTGGTGGATGGCACCTAACACCACGGCGGCGTCGCGGGCGTTATAGCGGGGCGCGGGATCCATCTGCTTGAAGCTGCTGTCGTGCTCCTCATCCACGATGATGAGCCCGATGTCGGAATACGGCAGGAAGATGGAGGAACGGGAGCCGATGATGACCTGTCGCTGGGGCGACTTGTTGAGGGCGAAGTCGCGCACCTGGGTCCACACCTCCACCCGCTCATTGGTGCCGTAGCGCGAATGATAGACGCCGAGCCTGTCGCCAAAATATTGCTTTAAACGATTGATAATCTGTGCAGTAAGCGCAATCTCTGGAAGCAGATACAGCACCTGCTTCCCTTGGTCGAGGGCTTCCTGTATCAGTTTGATATAAATCTCCGTCTTGCCGCTGGAAGTCACGCCATGGAGGAGTACGGGCTTCTCTTTCGCGAACCCTTCATGAATCTCGTCGTAGGCCTTTTGTTGGGCGGGGGTGAGCTGGATGGTGGCGACGTCGGTTTGGGCCTTGAAGGTCTTGAGCCGGCTGACCTTTTGTTCATACACTTCAAAAACGCCTTTATCGGCCAAGGCTTTGAGGACGCTGCTGGTGGCGTTGGCTTTCTTTTGCACCTCGATGGCCTTCAGGTCGTGGTCGCAGTCGCCGCCGAGGGTGAGGTAAGCCAGCAGGAGTTCCAGCTGCTTGAAGGCTTTCTTGGTCAGGGTGTCCATCAGCTCTTGGAGCTTTTGCTCGTCGCGGTAGTCGGCGGTGAGGCGCATAAAGCGCTCATATTTGGCCTTGTATTTCTGGTCGAGCTCTTCCTCCATCACAAGGATGCCTTTTTCCATCATGGTGTGGATGAGGGGCATCACTTTTTTGAAGCCAATGATTTTGCTCACCTCACTGATGGCGATTTTGGGTTGGATTTGGAGGGCTTCCACGACGAGGTACTCGAAGTCGTTGAGTGGCACGCTGTCGAGTTGATAGTCGGGAGAGAGAGCCACCTTCGACTCGGAGCTGAGTTTGAGGGCGGAGGGCAAGGCGGCCTGCATCACCTCGCCAGGGTGGCACAGATAGTAAGTCTTGATCCAGTCCCAGAACCTGAGCTGGGTGGCGTTGACGATGGGCTGCGCGTCGAGGAGGTCGGTGAGGAACTTCACCTCCTGGGTAGGCACTTTTTCGGAGATGGCGACCACCAGACCCGACATGATCTTGGTCTTGCCGAACTGCACCACGGCCCGTTGTCCCACCCGGATGGCGTCATTAAGGGCGTAAGGCACGCGATAGGTGAAGGTGCCTGGCACCGGGATGGGCAGGAGAATCTCGGCGAAGAGGGTGATGCGGGAGTCGTCGCTCATGGTCAATGGGATTGCGCGGTGGTATAGCCGATAAGCTCGTCGTAGCCTTTCACGGGGTTATAGCAATAGAAGTAGAGGCGGTAGAGGTTGTCGGTATCCCAATGGTTGCCGGCGGTGAGGTCGGTGGTGACCTGGCCGCTGTCGCGGTCGGCGGAGACAAACATGAAGTTGTAATATCCTTGTTTGAGAAGGAGTTGGCAGAGGTAACCTCCGAGCTGGTAGTCGTAGGTCATGCGGTTGCGGTCGTTGAACATCCAGTCGTTGATGGCGCCCATCACGTAGAAGTCTTCGTGGGTGAGCGGCGCCGGGTAGCGGAGGAAGAGGTTGAGCCAGGCGTAGTCGGCTTCGGTGGCGGTCTCCTTGTCCTCGTCAGCCACATAGATGTATTTCTCGCCATGAATGTCCTCGTAGGTGATGTAGGGTTTCCGGGCCCTCGGCTCGCACACCCTATAGTCAACCACATAGTAGTCGCCGGTTTGGTAAATCCGGTTGATGTTTTCGGAATTGAAATAGAAGTTGCTGAAGTTGACGCGGCGGTATTGGTTGGCGCCCTCGAACACGGTGAGGGGGTTGTGTTCGTAGGAGAGGTATTCGGGATAGACAAAGGAGGGTTTCAGCCCAACGACGGCGTTGTCCCATCGTCCGTTTTGGCGGATGGCGAGGTTGCTGTATTGTTGGATATTGCTCGACATGATGTCGGGCATGGAGACGGTGATGTTGAGCTGCTGGTGGGTGTCGCTGAGGGAGAGGTCGTCGCAATAACGGGGCACAGTGACGTTGATGGAGACCTTCTCATCAACGACCATGAAGCGGCGGGTGAAGAAGATATGCTCCTCAGAGAGGTCATCGCCATAGACGATGAGGAGGTAATTGCCGGAGAGAAGGGGCATCATGTCGCTTTGGGGGAAACGCAGCTCGAAATGCACGTAGTCGATGAGGGTGTTTCGCGAGAAGCTGAATTCGTCGATGCGCCCATAGTCGAAACCGACCGAGTAGTTGTTGCGTTGGAGGTCGGTGGGGGTCCAGTCGTGGTTGCAATGAATGAAGGTGTAATTAAGTATATCGCCCTCGTTGCCGAGGAGGTCGAAAGAGAGGGTAAGGCGCTCCGTCATGTCGTCGAGGGGAATGACGGGTTCCTTGTTTTGGTTGCCATCGGCATAGAGCAACACTGTTTGCACCTCATTTTTATAGTCGAGATTGGCACAGGGCAAGTCGAAGTCCTGGGCGTGAAGTCCTAAAGAAGAAAGGAGGACGAGGGTGGCTATCAAAGGTCGTATTTTCATAATGTGCAAAGATAGCTTACTTTTTAAAAGTAGAAGGAGTTTTGTGAGAAAAAGTTTTATGATGGAATTAAGAACACGAGAATATGATATTATAGATAATATTTATAATTATTTAATACACCTTTATATTTATGTTTATTATAGTTTAAATTTGATTTCTTAATTAGTTGTTTATTAAGTGTTTAAAAATACACATTTTTTAAGCAATTAACTCTTAAAAAACATCAAAATAATAGGTATTTCATTGGAGGGAATCCATAGCGTTTTTGGGGTCCTTGAGAAGCCAGTCGATGGTGAGCAGGGCGTTATGTGCTGTATATCCCCTCTCGACGAGCAGGGTGGTGATTTCAACAACTAAAAAAAAGTGGCATGGAATATAATTAATTCATACCTTTGCAAGTTCATTAGACGAAAAATCATCGAGATGAAAAAACACAGCGTACTATTGGCCTTCGTCCTGACTCTCACTTGCTTGTCGATGCGTGCTCAAAGCATTGAGGACCCCATCCTGAAAAACAACATATTCATCGGTCTCAAAGGTGGGGTTACGGCCATGGACATGGCATACCAGAAAGGAAACACGAGTTTTGTGAACCATTCCATATTGCTGACCAATCCGAAAAATGTGCTGAGTTGCATGGTGGCGGGCCTCACGGTGGAGCGATCGCTGCCGGCATTCTCCTACGGTGTGGAATGCCTGCTGACCGGGTTGAACGCCCAAAGTGCGAACACCGGCAACGGACAGTACTCCTACGTGAAGCAGGACTCGGCCTATTTCGTCAACGTGAGGGTGCCCATCCGGGTGAAGTTCTTCAACAAGCAACGACCCGACCGCAGCGTGGCTTTCCACCCCTACGTGTTTGTGGCGCCCAACGTGTCCACCTACATTTATGCCCCCTTGAGCGAGAGCCTGACCGTCAACGGCTATTCCGTCTGGAACGGCGAAGGCATCGAATGGGGCAGCAAAAACATCAACTACATCAACTTTAGCGTGGTGGGCGGCATAGGCCTAGAGAGCGACATCGAAGTGGGCTTGTATGTGATTCGCGCACGGTTCGAGGCCGCCTACAATTATGGGCTGCTGAACATGGCGCCCGAGAGTCTCGGGATGGACCGCAAGACCCGCGGATGGGAAGCCACCCTCGGAGTGTCGTTCCCGCTGTTCACCAACCCCCATTACACTTGGCTGAATTAAAAGGACTGTTTTTATAGGCATAAAAAAAGGACGCTTTCCGCGTCCTTTTTTTGTATCAAAACATCTTGGTGATCTTGTCTTGCACCGCTAAAAATTCCTCAGGGGTTAGTTTGAGGTGCGGTTTTTTGAAGTCCAAGTCGCCCTCGGTGGTGATGGGGACAAGGTGGATGTGCGCATGAGGCACTTCGAGGCCGATGACAGCAACACCGATACGTTTGCAAGGAAGGGCTTTTTCGATGGCCTGAGCCACTTTCTTGGCGAAGACCATCATCTGTCCCAGTTCCTCGTCGCCAAGCTGGAAAATGTAATCCACTTCCTTTTTAGGCACCACCAAGGTGTGGCCTTTGGCAAGAGGATTGATGTCGAGGAAGGCGAAGAAACGCTCGTCCTCGGCAATTTTATAGCAAGGGATTTCCCCTTGGATGATTCTTGAAAAAATAGTAGCCATAGTTAACGGGTTATTTCGAGGATTTCAAAAAGCATCTTTCCGGCGGGCACGCTGATTTCGGCCACTTCGCCGACAGTTTTTCCGAGGAGGCCTTTGCCGATGGGAGAATTGACGGAGATCTTGGCGGCCTTGAAGTCAGCTTCCTTTTCGGGCACGATGGTGTAGGTCATCGTGGCCTTATTGGCCGTATTTTTGATTTTCACGATGGAATAGATACGCACCTTGGAGTTGTCGATTTTGGATTCATCAAGCACGCGGGCGTTGAAGATGAGTTCCTGGAGGTCGGCAATTTTTGCTTCGAGCAGGCCTTGGGCTTCCTTGGCGGCGTCGTATTCGGCGTTTTCGGACAGGTCGCCTTTGTCTCTTGCCTCAGCAATGGCTTGGACGATACGAGGGCGTTCTTTCAAGATCAGGTCGTCCAATTCCTCTTTCAGTTTTTGCAAACCCTCAGCGGTGAAATATTTTACTTCTGACATAATTGTATTTTTATAAACGTGAAAAAAGGAGACCCTTATCGTAATAAGGGTCTTCCTTTTTGAAAGTGCAAAAGTACGAAATTATTTCAAATGTCGCAAGACATTTTAGAAAATAAGTCTCGCACCGAAGCTGTGCGTGCCACCGTAGTTTTCAGTCATACGGAAGGCGTAGTCAACAGCGAACATGGGGGCATCCTCTTTCTTGCTGATGGGCACTTGGACGGAGAGGCCGGCATGGAGACCTTGGTTGAGGTTCATGCATTGGTCGTCGAGGGTGCCTTTCAACAGACCGCTTTCATAGACGTAGCCAGTGCGGAGGAGGAGGTATTCCTTCCACGCATACTCGAGACCGAGGACGTATTGGTCCTTGGTGAAGGAGTTGGAGATGAAGTTACCGGCCACGGTGAGGCGGTTGGTCTCCGCGAAGTAGAAGTCGTAGGCAGCGGCGATGCTGAGTTGGGTAGGCAACTCAAACTGGTCGGCGCGTTGAATCACGGAGTGCTGAATGTTGCTGTTCGGAAGGAGGTAAGCCTTGATGGCGAGACCGTCGCCCGAGAACTTCATGGTAGGTCCAATGTTCTTCAGGGTGATACCGAAGTGAATGTTGTCGAACGGTCCGGTGACATACTGGATACCGGCGTCAAGAGCGACACCGACGCAGCTCATGTTGGAGATGGACTCGCTGATGATCTTCAGGTTGAAACCACCGCTGATGCTGTTGGAGAAGGTCTTCGCAAAAGCGACATTGATGTTCATGAGGTTGGGTTTGTAAGTGATGCTGCTCGGATCAGGGTTTTCGACCGTGGTCTCGGGGATGTTACCGAGGCTGAACGACATGAAGGAGAGACCGAGCACGCTTGACTCGCCCACGCGGGCGGCAAGACCGAAGGAGGAGACCCTGATTTCGGATCCGTGCAACCAATCGGTATGGGTGAAGTTGACGTCGAGTGAACGGATGGCGGAGATGCCAGCGACGTTGCCGTACATGGCCTCCACACCTTTCACGAACGACATTCCCGCGTTACCCCAACCGGCTGAGGCAGCCCAAGGGTTGATGAGCAATTCAGGGGCACCAGCCTGGCCTGAACGGTCCTCATTACCTGCAAATGCTTTAGGAGCGCTGATTCCAAGAAGGAGAACAAGGCTCATCACGATATATTTCATTGAATTTTTCATAATTCTCAAATTTTAAAAGTTTCGCATTTTCTGATAAATTAGAACGTATTCAGGTCAATTTGACGCATGGCACCGAAGAACTTGATGGTACGCTCGCCACCGCTGGTGTTGTCCTTGACATGGATCAGGTAGAAGCCTGAAGCCACCGGGGTGCTGGCGAAGTTGGTGAGATCCCATTCGACGGAAGGATCATCGTTATCCTTCTTGAACTGGCGGATCTTGGTACCCGCGATGTTGTAGATGGTGACAACGCAGTTGGTCGGCAGGTTGGTGATCTTGACGGTGTTGGTCAACGCATTCGCCTCGTAGGTGGAGTAGGCGTAGTACGGGTTGGGCACCACCGTGATCAGGTCGAGGTCGCTTTCGGTCTTCACAGGATCGTTGGCCACCGGGTCGAGACCGTCGATGGAGAAGCGGTACTTAGGATACAGGTTGTTGATGTCAAGTCCAGGATAGACGGAATCAAGTTCGACATTGGAATAGCCGGGAGCGTAAGGTCTGGCGACGCGGATACGAATCTTCGCATCGTTGCCGTCAGGCAGCCACTCGTGGCCTTCGATACCCATGGGCATACCGACCCACATGCACTGACGCCACAGATACACGGCATACACATTCCATTTACTGTCGTTGTTGACACCTTGCATGAAGTTCAGGACTTGGAACAGATACTTACCACCATCGTAGGCAGGAGCATCGAAGTCTCTATAGTCAACATTCGTGGCGATGTCGGTGGGTTTGTCCATACCGAAGACATAGACAAAGTGCTTGCCACCCCAAACCGCCTCGTTGTCGATCTGACGGAACAACACCGGGTCGTAGGTCTGTGAGTAGTCGCCATAGAGTTCATCCACCGTGGCCTTCAAGAGTTGCGGAGGATTGAACAACATGTCACGTCCATTCAGGTCGGAGAGGTAGGAATCCTCACCGAAAGCCATGTTCAGACGAGCGCCCGTCTCGATGTCGATGGCATAGCCCGGGAACCAGCCCATGCCTTGGGCAGCGATGTAGTAAGGCGACTCGGGATCCATGCTGCATGAATCGGGATGCTGCGTCCAGTCGAAATCAACCGGATTGCCATCCTTATCCACGGAAGCGGCTTTACGGATGTTGAATCTCTTGGTACCACCCTCGGAAAGTTTCTTGTCCATACACATTTCAATGACGGGGCAGCGGGTCCACTTCGAACGGTCGGAAGTGAGGACGATATCCACACTGGAGGTACGACGGAAGTATTCCTTATCCCTGGCATTGGCGGAAACCATAGGACCAGGGTTGTTGCTGCCTTGGCCAGAGTAGGAGGTCAAAGCAAACGGAGCCCAGGTTCTGTTGGCGATCTTCTCGTAGTTCTCATCCGGGTCATACGGGTTGTACATGCTCGTACTCACAACCACGTCGTTGTCGGTGAGCACATCCTGGCTGACATAGTGACCGGAACGGATCCAGTTCAGATACGAACCGGGGATATCCTTGTCGCGGATACCATCCAACCACACGTCAGTGCTGTCCTGGAAGGTCAACGAAGAGGTGATCATGTTGTTGTTGGGAGCAATGACTTCTTCATAAGACTTCTCAGTGTCGTGGTCCATGTATTTACCCATGTAGAGGGGACCCATGGTGAACTGCTGAGTGATGCTGACGGAGATACCGCGTTCGACAAACATCTTCTCATCGGTATAGATGATCGTGGTGTCGCTCTTGATGGGCTCCTCATCGGATTTGAGATCCTTCAGATACCAGTGAGCGGTCATACGCAACGTTGAGTCGATGTTTTCAAGGTTAGTGGCGGTAGAGAGACCGTAGTCATAGTGAGGCACCATAGAGTCGAACCAGAGTTCGTAGTCGGTGGTGACCACATTCAACGGGTCAACGATCTTGACATCCAAGGGACCGTAACCGACTTTGTAGGTCGGGTGGTACAGGATCGGGTAGTCGGGGTGACCGAACACGACCTTGTTGCCGTTTTCGTCGTAGCTGTTGGCAAGTTTCTTGGTAAGCAACAGGGAATCGATGCAGGCGGCGGTGAGGTCAAGCTCATTGCCACCGTTGCCGATACCGACGAGACGGGTGATGGACGGTTTGTCGCCATAGTCGCAACGCATCACAGTACCATTGACGATCTTGTGAGGAACAGCGGAGTAGCAGGAGATGTTCTTACGACCTTCAAGGTAAGGCTTCATCTGACCATAGAGGCCATATTGCGTACCAGGCTCCTGGGTGTATTCCATGAAGTTGTTGTAGGCGTAGGCCACAGCCATGAAGTAATAGGTCTTGTGGTTGACCAGGGCGGGGTTGGAACCGCTAGCGAACTGGTCTTCAGTGACCACAAAGCTGTGGGTGATACCGGCATCGCCGCCATCGACCTTCAGTGAAGGAACATTGGCTTGGATGTAGTTGTCCCATTCATAATTAACAAGGTGGGACACACCGTTCTTGATATCGCATTGGAAAATCAAGCGGGCCTTGGAGTTGTCGGCGAGTTCATCGGCACCGACTTCACCGTTGGCGAGCTGATACACTTTGTAGCCTTCGAAACGATAGTAGCGGTCGGCGGGAGTGGTTTGCACGGTATCATCAGGACGATACTCGGGAATTTCGGGATCGAATTCAACATAGCCTTCCTTGTAGTTGTTGGAGACGGCGGTGTTGGACAGATAGATGATGAGGCGTTGGTCGAGCTCACGGATGGTGAGGTCGGGGGCGTTAGGACCGTCGATGACCTTGAAGCAGTTGTCGAACAAAGCTTGGCACTTATCGTCGGTGACGCGGAGGAGCTCCACAGAGGCCCAGGGGCCGCCGGAAGTGGCACGGGCCCACGGCACACCGAAAGTGATGTAGTTGACAGCACCCGGTTTCAGGGTGAAGGGACCAGCGGACTGCATGAAACGACGGTCGTTAGGCTGGTTGCCCACTTGCTCTTCAGTCCAGTACTTGTTACCAGTGTTGTAGCCATCGTTGGGGGCCACACCACCAGTACCCCAGTTGCAGGGGTCGGTATCGCCAGGGAACATGAAGTCACAGGCAGGACCCACGGTACCTTCGACGCCAGGATAGGCGTTGCCGCCGTACTGCATCTTGTTACCATCGCGCCAGTAACCACGGAGGAGGAGGTAAGTCTGCTCAGCGTTTTTCGGGTCGCCGGTGGGGTCGGAAGTGTTGTTGTGATAGAGGAAACGGCGCATACCGAAACGTTCGTCATCGACGATTTTGTTTCCGAAGTTCACACCGTTGATGGACTCGTCGCAAAGTTGCGTGGCGCTGAGGGTATCGTAGGAGATGCCGATGGTATCGCCCGTGGCGGGGTCGATAATGGCGCTCATGCTGACTGCGAAGTTATACTTGGGGTTGTCGAGGTTATCGGCATCCATGTAGGGGCCTTGGAAGAAGTCAACACCGACCGCCGGGGGTTGGTCGCCGTAGGCTTCCGGTTCACCGCTACCGTCGATGGCGTTACCGTTGTAACCGAAGCCGAGACCGCGGGCGACGTCGCAACCGACGAAGTCGTCCCAGCCATAGCCGAGGTCGATATCGGTCCAGGGGCAGAAGTAAGTGCCGGTGAGTTCGTAAGTGGAGCGGTTGATAATCTCGTAGGAGCAGAACGACATGTTGTTGATTTCGTCGTTGGTGGCGAAGCCGAAGGCTTGGCCGCGGATTTCAAGGCCGATGGGTTCGCCGGAGGACTCGGTGTGGGAGTTACCTTTGTCGTTGAACACCCACCAGAGGGTTTGGTCGCCTTTCAGCACTTGGTCGGCGAGGATGGAGCCGTGGACAGAGCCACCGTATTCTTCCTCCATGGTCGGGACCTTGGTGTGGCAGAGGTCGTTGGTGATGTCGTAGTAGGGGTAGTCGCCCGATTCAGGGTGATACTCACCATCGCCGTCCTTATCGAAGAAGGGGGCCATGTAGTGGCTGACGCCTGACCAGGTGCCGCCGACCGTCTCGGGGTGGGCGGGCCATTCGGCGATGACCTTGGGGATGGTGTAGCCATCCTCGGTGTTGAGAACACCATTCTCATCGAAATGGTTCAGGAATTCGTCCACCTGGTCACGGGTGATCTTCCAGATTTGGTCCCATTGGGCGCAGGTGACTTCATCAATGTTGGCACCATCGAGGGTAAGAGGTCCAGTCCAGAAGTCATTACCATCTTGGCGGAAACGCACGGCGGCGCACTTCAACTGGTTGTTGACGTCAACACCAGCGATCCAAAGTGAACCGGCGAAGAGGGAGGTAGCAGAACCGTTGGCGGGGATATAGTATTTGGCACCAGTTCCACCGGGAAGGTCCCACCACATATCGCCACCAGCATTAATACGAGTTCTGACGTTGTTGATGTTCAGCCATTCAAAAGCGGAGGATGGGGAACATCCGGCTGTAGTCTGTTTCAGGTTGCGGTTGCCTTTTTCGGGCAGTCCGACGTAAGCCTCAGCCATTACCGAATTTGCAACGCCCGCTGTAAGGAGCGCAACAAACAATAAACGTAGTATATTCTTCATATTATGTGTGATTTTTCGTTAAACCATCTTTCATTAGAAGTTAAAGCTTGCGCCGATTCTAATCTGACGAGGAGTTGAGAAGTTTCCACCGTTGTTCACATAGATCTGGTACATTTGGACGAAGGCTTCAGGATCGATCTGGGCCTTGATTTCCTGCTGGTACTTGGGTGAAGTGAGGTAGCCGTCGTCGTCGGGGTTGCCAGTGGCATTGTAAACGTTCAAGATGTTCTTGGAGTTCAAGAGGTTGAGCACTTGCACATAGACGTTGACGAAGGCGTCGTGACCAGTCTTACCTTCCTTGTTGCCACCGAGGACGAAGTTGAAGTCCTTGTCGGCGCGGAGGTCGATCTTGAAGGAGGCGGGCATTCTGGAGCCGTAGTAGGTACCGTTGAGGTAGTTACTACCGCCTGAGATGGGTGAGGAGACCTCACGAGCAGCGGTGTAAGGCATACCGGAACCACCGGTGACCGTCAGGGAGACGCCGGCGTTGGCGAGCAACTGGATCGGGGTCTTGCCTTCGCGGTTGATGACGGGACCGTCATATTTCTTGCCGGAGGAGAAGCGGTAGTCCACATTGAGACTGAAGTTGTGGCGACGGTCGGAACCGGTCGGGAAGGTCGATCTCAGGTTCGGCACACCGGCGTTGATCAAAGCGGCGGCGGTCGTAGTGGAAGCACCGGTCATATTGGCATACTGCAAGGTGTAGCTGGCACGGACGCGGACGTTCTTGGTACGGCGGAGGTCGTACTCAGCGGTGAGACCCTTGACGGTACCGAAGTCGAGGTTGCTGAAGGAGGAGTAGTCCTTAGGATAAGCACCCGTGAGACGGTACATCTGGATCATGTTACGGATCTCGTTATAGTAAGCAGTGATGGTGAACGAGGAGGTGTTGGTGAGCTTCTGTGTGAAACCGAGTTCATAGTCGATGGTCTGCATGGGCTTCAGGTTGGGGTTGGCCATGGTGGAGGACACATCGTTGAAGTAGTAGTAATACAGGGGGCTCATGAAGTAGTTACTGGTAGGACGTTGGGTCAGCACGTCGTAGTGGGCGAAGAACAGGGCCTCATCCGAAATCGGGAAGGAGAAGGAGATACGAGGCATGAAGTTCCACTGGGGTTTGTAGTCCTCGAACGACTGGGCGTTGACTCTCTGCTGGTCGGGGTTGACGAGCCAGGGGGAAATACCTGAACCTTTGTCGAGGGTGGTGGGGTCGGAGATCTCAGCGCCGCCTGCGTTGTACCAGGTGTTGCCGTAACGATAACCGACGATCTCGTTGATGTCGCTGATCTTGTTCACATAGACTGCGTAGTCGCTGCCGATGTTGTCGGGCACGGTGACCACATCGCCGCCGTTAGGCAGGGCGATTGTGCCATTGGTGGCGAGGTCGCCGACAGACTTGTATTGATAGAGGATGAACGGGTCTTTCAAGACGGCCTGGTTGGCGTCGAAGCGGTCGGCGCGGACACCGATTTGGAAGATGAGGTCTTTGAAAGCGAACTTATCCTGGATATAGCCAGCAGTGTAGATGGGTTGGCTGGAGCCGACGGGACGGGTATAGAAGGTATTGCCGTTGGCGTCGGTAGTGGTTTGGGTGAAGAAGTCGTCGAGGCTGGGACGCTCACCCCACTTTTGTTTCTTGCCGTCGTAGCTGTAGCCGTAGTAATAGACGTAGAAGCTACCGTCGCGGGTGAGTTCGTCGGGGGCGAACATGCTGATGTCGAGGCCGCCGTTGACGTAACCTTTCTTGAGGTTGCCTTCGGGGTCGTAGTACATGATGGAGTTGTCGTTGAAGTTATAGGAGTCCATGAGGATGTACTCGGTGCCGTTTTTGGCGAGGCCCATGGCAGTGCGGAGGTTGGCGTCGAACACGTATTGGGCGTCACCGTCATAGAATCTGTGGTACCACACGGTATCGACAAAGCCATCGTGGCTGTTGGCGTACGGGTTGGCCACGTCGAGTTCTCTGATATGGAAGTTGGCGAGGTTACGCATGAGGGTCCAATAGTCGCTGCTGTAGCTCATGGAGCTGGAGTTGCGTTGTTCATATTGGAAACCGAGTTTGATTTCGTGCGAGCTTTCGCCCTTGCCGACGGTCATAGAGGCGTTGACGTTGACGGAGAACTGGTCGCTGAGGCTCTTGCCGTAGGACGACATCAGGGTGCCGGGGGCGGCATACATGCCGTAGATGGCGTTGGGGCTGTCGCCGTTCAACAGGGCGCCACCGAGGCGGAGGTTGGTGAAGTTGTCGTAGTAGAGGGCCGGGCCATAGTTTCTATAGAGGTCGAGGTAGTTCTCGGTGTATTTGGCCAGCAGCGGGTTGAACTCGGAGGCGTGGAATTCGATGAGGGTGTCATAGTCCCAGGAGTTCAGGGCATAGACGTTGGACAGGTTCATGTAGTTCTGTCCGTCGATAAGCACGGAGTCCACGTTCATCAGCTGGAAGGTCGGTGACTTGTGGGTGATGTAGCGTCCGAGGTTGCCGTAGGCGAAGAGGTTGTCCCACAGGTCGGGGTCGCCCGACTCGCTGGTGGAACGGGTATAGTCGGCTTGGATGCTATAGTAGAAGTTACGGATCAGCGAGGTGCTTTCGGGGGCCGTGGGGAAGCGCTGGGTGAAGCGGATGTAACCACGGGTGGTACCCGACTTGCTGAGGGCGTTCTTATCGGTGTCGAAATACGAATAGGAGCGCGAGAAGCTGTGCCCGCTGGAACGGTAGAACGAACCGCCGATGGTCAAGTTGATGGTCTCGGTGGTACGGACGTTGATGTTACCGGAGAGGTTGATGCTGTAGTTGCTGGTGTTGGTGGAGAACCTGGAGTACTGCAGCTGGTCCTTCTTGGTGAAGGAAGCCTTCTGGTAGGTACCGTTGCCCACGCCGGAGAGGACGAGGGGAGTCTCCTCGATGTCCTTTTGCCAGTCTTCCTTGGCGGTATAGAAACCGGTGGAGGAAAGGGCTCCGATCTTGTTGTGGGCGAGGTCGCCGGCGAGGAAGAAGCCCAAGAGAGCGGTCTCAGCCTCTTTGCCCTTGATGAGGGGTCCCTGGATGCTGAAGCCCAAGCGCTTGTGGCCATAGCCTTCGACGGAGATCTCAGGCTCGATGCCGAAGCCGAAGGTACGGCTGGGGCCCTTGGTGGTCAGGTTGATGATACCGCCCATGGCGTCACCGTACATGGCGGGAGTACCACCCAAGATAACGTCCACCTGGTCGATGGCGCTTTGGGGGACACTGGCGCTACCGATGACTTTCACACCGTCGATGTAATAGACGGCGCTTTCACGGGAGCCACGCACACTACCGACCTCACCGTCAACGGAGACGACGCCACCCACGGTGGAGGCGACACCTGAAGCTGAACGGTTAGGCAGTTTCGCAATTTCCTCTGCGGTGATGGACGCACCAGAGGTGGTGTTGTCCTTCGAAATCAGAGGCACTTCGTAATCGATAACGGTGACCTCATTCAAACTGATGGCGCCGCTCGTCATCTTGATGTTCCAATCGGTGATCTTGTTGGCCGGAATCACAATGCCGTTCAAGACATAGTTGTTGTAGCCCACAAAGGTCGCCTTCAAGTCATACGTTCCCGGAGGAATCGGGTTGATGTCGTAGTTACCATCGAAATCCGAAGTGGCACCGCCAACCATCGTACCTCCTTTTTCGAGGACGATGTTTGCGAATGATACGGGCTCACCCGTTTCATCGGTAACCTTTCCTTTGAGTCGTCCTTGCTGCGCGAAAGCCAACGTGCAGGTCGCCATCACAATCGCAAGGGTCATTAGTAAATTTCTAAACATACCTTGTAATTTTATGTTATACTTCTCATTTAAATGCATTAAAAAGGCTTCAAAATTATAAACTTTTTGCCAAGCACACAAGAAAAATCAATTTTTAGTGTTATTTTTTAATCATAAAAATTTTAACATTTCACGAAATCAATGAAAATTAGACATTTAGCGAAAGAAGCATCTATACCTTATTATATTAATAGAAGAGGCATTATCGCCGTTTCAGCTCCCGATTCAACCGCCTCGCCCTTCTCTTGTCCTCCTTGATCATTTTTTTGGTCTTGGGTGCCTGATGCTTGAAATGCGCCTCCTTTGCCTTCTCATATTCGCGCTGCTTCCGCCTTTCCTCACGACGCTCCATCCGTTCCGCCTTGCGGATGGCGCGGCTCGCCTTAGGGGCGCACGAGCAGGCGAACAGCAGGAAGAGCGTCAAAAAGCCGATGGTGATTCTCTTTGTCATCTCACAATCATTTTGATGGACAAAAATAACAAAAAAACAAGAAAACGCCCAAGTTTTCGGAAAAAACAAACAATTTCGCCCTTCACCTCACGTTATGAGGTGAAAAAGCATCGCCATGAGAAAATTCTTTGCCCTCCTCCTCTTCCTGCCCCTCGGATTCATGGGCTGCAAGGAGACTTTGGTGCATCCCAACCCGCCCAACGCCATCCTCAACATCTCCATCAACCTTCAAGAGCCGCAGTACTACGACCTCCGATTCGTGAGCGGCTTCATGTATCTCAAGTCGGAGGAGAACTCCACCAGCCGCGGCCTCATCGCCTACCGTTTCTCCGAGACCGAATTCAGGGTGTATGACCGTCTCCCGCCCAACGAGCCGGACGCCTGTTGCGACAGTGAGGGCAACTGCACCCGACTGATGGTCGATATCCCCTTTGTGGTGGACAACTGCAACGGCATCAAATACAACATCCTCAACGGCGACCTCTTCGAGGGCGAAGGCATCTATCCCCTTTTCCAGTACCACACCAGCTTCGACGGGATCACCCTCAGAATCTTTAATTAAGGTGAGAGGTGAAAGGTGAAAGGTGAAAGGTGAGAGGTGAAAGGTGAAAGGTGAGAGGTGAAAGGTGAAAGGTGAAAGGTGAGAGGTGAAAGGTGAAAGGTGCTCACCCGTAGGGTGACAGATGGTTAGAAACGATACGCCCCCGCATAGAATCGCCCGGAGGGCGAGAGATGATTAGGGGAATGGCCCACGCGGAAAATCGCCCGGAGGGCGAGAGATGGTTAGAAAGGTTAGAAACGATACGCCCACGCATAAAATCGCCCGGAGGGCGAAAGATGGTTAGAACGACGTTGGACAAAATCGGGAATCGCCCGGAGGGCGAGAGATGAATAGAAAGGTTAGAAACGATACGCCCCGCATAGAATCGCCCGGAGGGCGAGAGATGGTTAGAACGTCGTTGGATATATCGGGAATCGCCCGGAGGGCGAGAGATGGTTAGAATCGCCCGGAGGGCGAGAGATGATTAGAATATTTGTCGTTGGATGGAGGCGTGATGAATCGCCTCGAACACGGCGTTGACCAATTCCTCGTCGAGCCCGAGCTCCCGCCCCGTGGAAACATGGTCGGAGAGGATTTTCCTCCAACGGTCCATCTGCACCACGGTGACATTATGGCGTTTCTTGTATTCCCCGATCTGAGCGCTCACCTCCATGCGACGCGCCAGCAATTGCAACAACTCATCGTCGATGTCGTCGATCTCGCCCCGCAGGCCCGCGAGGTCGCGCTCCACACACCCCGTGTCCTTGGAACGGAACACAAGCTTCTCAAGCATCGTTTTCAACACATCGGGCGTGATTTGCTGACGGGCATCCGTCAAGGCCTCCTCGGGATGGACATGGCACTCGATCATCAAGCCATCGGAGGCCAGGTCAAGGGCCTTCTGTGCCGTAGGCAACAGCAACTCGCGGTTGCCGCAGATATGGCTGACATCGGTGATGATGGGGACGTTGATCCGTTGCGTGAGTTCGATGGGGATTTCCCACATCGGGAAATTGCGGTAAGGGGACTCCTTATAATAAGAGAAGCCCCGGTGGATGGCGAAGAGCTGCTTCACTCCGGCCTTTTGAAGTCTTTCGAAGGCCCCGATCCAAAGGTTAAGGTCTGGAGCCACGGGGTTTTTGACGAATATCGGGACATCCACGCCTCTGAGGCCGTCAGCCAATTGCTGTACGGAGAAGGGGTTGACCACAGTGCGGGCCCCAATCCACAATGCATCAACCTCATATTTCAGGGCCAGTTCCAGATGCTCGGGGGTGGCCACCTCAGTAGCGGTAGGCAGGCCCGTCTCTTTTTTTGCCTGGAGGAGCCACGCCAAGCCCTCCTCTCCCCTACCCTCGAAGGCGTCGGGACGCGTACGGGGTTTCCAGATGCCACCGCGAAGCAAACTTACCGCGGGAATCTCCGCCAAGGCACGTGCCGTGGCAAGGATTTGCGATTCGCTTTCGACGCTGCAAGGACCGGCTATAATCAACGGATATTTCACAGTTGCAAATATACAACTTTTTTTCAGGCAATCATTGCGATTTTTTTCGTTACTTTGCAAAACCTTTATAATAAGCGACAAAGAAAAACATCATACCGTGAAAAGAGTAGAAATCAAGCAAGCCTTGCAGATGCAAGCGTCAGAGAATGAGATTACCGTGATGGGCTGGGTGCGCAACAAGCGCGGCAGCAAGAATGTGGCCTTCATCGCCTTGAACGACGGCTCCACCATCAACAACCTGCAACTGGTCATCGACCTGAATGTGATTCCCGAGGACAGGCTGGCCCAGATGCATGTGGGCGCCTCCCTGTGGGCGAAGGGCGTCTTGGTGGCCTCGATGGGCAGCGGTCAGGCCGTGGAGCTCTCGGTGAAGGAGATCGGCCTGTTCGGCCCGGCCAACCCCGACGAGTATCCCTTGCAACCCAAGAAGCACTCCTTGGAGTTCCTGCGCGACATCGCCCACCTGCGTTTCCGCACCAACACCTTCGGTGCCGTGATGCGGATGCGCCACGCCATGGTGTTCGCCATCCATAAGTTCTTCACCGAGAAAGGCTTCTACAACATCCACACGCCGCTCATCACCGCCTCCGACGCGGAAGGCGCCGGCGAGATGTTCCAGGTGACCACCCTCGACCTCAACAACCCGCCCCGCGACGAACAGGGCAACATCGACTACAAGCAGGACTTCTTCGGAAAGTCCACCAACCTCACCGTGTCGGGCCAACTCGAAGGCGAGCTGGCCGCAACCGCTTTGGGCAAGATCTACACCTTCGGCCCCACCTTCCGCGCCGAAAACTCCAACACCACACGGCACCTCGCCGAATTCTGGATGATTGAACCGGAGATGGCCTTCTACGACATCAACGACAACATGGACCTCGCCGAGGAAATGCTCAAATATCTGATTCAATACGCGTTGGACAACTGCATGGACGACTTGCAGTTCCTCAGCAAGCGCCTCCAGGAAGAAGAGAAAGGCAAAAAAGAAGAGGACAAGTCGATGGAACTCATCAGCAAGCTCCATTTCGTGCTGGAACACGAATTCGCCCGGGTGACCTACACCGAGGCCATCGATATCCTGCGCAACTCCAACTACAACAAGAAAGGCAAGTTCCAATATCCCGTCAACGGCTGGGGCGTTGACCTTCAGTCCGAACACGAGCGCTATCTCGTCGAGAAGCACTTCAAGAAACCTGTCATCCTGAACGACTATCCCAAGGAGATCAAGGCTTTCTACATGAAGCAGAACGACGACGGCAAGACCGTGCGCGCCATGGATGTGCTCTTCCCCGGCATCGGCGAGATCATCGGCGGTTCCGAGCGTGAGACCGACATCAACAAGATCCTCGACCGAATGCACGAAGTAGGCATCCCCGAAGAGTCGATGAACTGGTATCTCGACAGCCGCCGCTTCGGCTCCGTGCCCCACTCCGGCTACGGCCTCGGCTTCGAACGCCTGATGCTCTTCGTCACCGGCATGAGCAACATCCGCGACGTCATCCCCTTCCCGCGTACCCCTAAAAACTGCCTCTATTAAAGTTATCAGTTGGCAGTTATCAGTTATCAGTTAACTGCCAACTGCCAACTGCTAACTGCTAACTGCTAACTGCCAACTGCTAACTGCCAACTGCTAACCGCCAACCGCCAACTGCCATGAGCGACCAACGATTAACCCAAATACAACGTCAGGAGCTAAAGCTCTCACCCCAGCAGATTCAATTAATGAAACTGCTGCAACTGCCCCTTGTCGAACTCGAACAACGCATCAAAGAAGAAATCGAGTCGAACCCCGCCCTCGAAGACAACGAGAGCAGCGAAGAAGAGCCCCTCACCGATGACAGCCCTTCCGAGGAGGACGACTACAACAGCGGAGAAGGCGACGACAACGGAGAGAACGACGACTACAACGACGACGAGTTCAACCTCGACAAAGACGAGGAGTTCGACCTGACTGACTATCTCCCCGACGACGACGAATACGACTACGCCTACAAGCTGCAAGCCAACAACCACAGCCGCGATGATGAGGAATACCAAGCCCCCATCACCCATGAGGACTCGTTCCAGGACTACCTCATCCAGCAGTTGGGCTACCACGACCTCACCGAAGAGGAGGAAATCATCGGAGAGATGATCATCGGCAACCTCGACGACAACGGGTATCTGAGCCGCCCCATCAGCAACATCGTTGACGACCTGCTTTTTACCATGAACCTCGAGACCACCGAAGAAGAGGTGAGAAAAGTGCTGAACGTCGTTCACCTGCTCGACCCGCCCGGCATCGGTGCGACCGACTTGCAGGAATGCCTGCTCATCCAACTCGAAAGGCTTCAGGAAGAAAACCCCTACACGGATTACAAGCTGAGTATCAACATCATCAAAAACTGCTTCGAGGAATTCACCAAGAAACATTACGACAAAATCGCCAAGAAAACCGGGGCCAGCAACCACCAGCTCAAAGCCGCCTTGGACGAGATTCTGAAGCTGAACCCCAAACCGGGTGACACTTCCTCCACGGGAAGCAAAAACAGCTACTACATCATCCCCGACTTCTTTATCTCCATCAAAGACGGGAACCTGGACCTCTCGCTCGACGGACGCAACAGTCCCGACTTGAAGATCAACAAGCAGTATGTGAGGATGTTGGATGATTTCTCGAAGAGCAAGACATCGAGAAGCAAGCAGGAGGCCGTGCAGTTTGTACGACAGAAAATCGACAATGCCAAATGGTTTATCGACGCCATCCGGCAGCGGCATCACACCTTGTATATCACCATGAAGGCGATCATGGACATCCAGCGTGAGTATTTCCTTACCGGCGATGACACCAAGCTGAAGCCGATGATCCTGAAGGACATCGCCGAGCGGGTGGGATTGGACATCTCAACCGTGTCGAGGGTGGCCAACAGCAAATATGTGCAGACACCTTATGGCACCTTCCAGCTGAAGCATTTCTTCAGCGAGGGCATCACCAACGAGGAGGGCGAGGAAGTCTCCACCCGAGAGATTAAAAAGATCCTCCAAGACTGCATCGGCGAAGAGAACAAGATGAAGCCCTACACCGACGAGGAGCTCATGAGCATCCTGAAAGAGAAAGGCTACCCCATCGCCCGCCGCACAGTAGCGAAATACCGCGAGCAACTCGGCATCCCAGTGGCACGACTGCGCAAAGAACTTTAAAGGTGAAAGGTGAAAGGTGAAAGGTGAGAGGTGAAAGGTGCCTGTCGGTCAAAAACCTCTCACCTCTCACCTTTCACCTCTCACCTTAAAACAGTTCCATCTCTCCAGTGGGAGAAAACCGTATTTTTCCAAGGTGTTTATAGGCCAAGTCGGTGCATTCGCGCCCACGGGGGGTACGCATGAGATAGCCTTCTTGGATGAGGAAGGGCTCATAGACTTCCTCGATGGTGCCGGGGTCCTCGCCCACAGCGGTGGCGATGGTGTTGACACCGACGGGGCCTCCCTTGAATTTGTCGATAATCGTGGTAAGGATCTTGTTGTCCATGACGTCGAGGCCATGTTCATCCACGTTGAGGGCGGAGAGGCCGACCCGGGCAATGGCCACGTCGATGTTCCCGTCCCCTTTGATTTGGGCGAAGTCGCGCACCCGGCGTAAGAGCAGGTTGGCGATACGGGGGGTGCCACGGCTACGGCGGGCAATCTCGTAGGCCGCACTGTCGTCGATGGGCACCCTCAGAATACCTGCCGAGCGCTTGACGATGCCGGAGAGGGTCTTGGCATCGTAGTATTCGAGCCGGAGGTTGATGCCAAAACGCGAGCGGAGCGGGGCGGTGAGCAAGCCCGAGCGGGTGGTGGCGCCAATCAAGGTAAAGGGGTTGAGGGCGATTTGAATGCTACGGGCGTTGGGACCCGACTCGATCATGATGTCGATGCGGTAGTCTTCCATGGCAGAGTAAAGGTACTCTTCCACCACGGGGCTGAGGCGGTGAATCTCATCGATAAAAAGCACGTCGTTGGGTTCGAGGCTGGTGAGAAGCCCCGCGAGGTTGCCCGGCTTGTCGAGTACCGGCCCCGAAGTCATCTTCATGTTGACACCCAACTCATGGGCGATGATGTGCGAGAGCGTGGTCTTGCCCAAGCCCGGGGGGCCATGAAGGAGGGTGTGGTCGAGGGCCTCGCGCCGTTGCGCCGCGGCCTTCACGAACACCCGGAGGTTCTCCACGACCTGCTCCTGCCCGGCGAAGCTACTGAAAGCGTCGGGACGCAAAACGTTCTCCAAGTCTTTCTCCGCCTTGGAGAGGTGGGAACCGGTGGCATCGAGGTTGCTGTTCATGTCTTTTTGTATTCGGCCACAAAGATAACAAAAAAAGTTGTAATTTAGCCGCCCAAAACAAAGCTTGGAAAAAATGAGACGTTTTCTGTTGGTTATCCTGATGACCCTCCTGACCTTGGGAGGTTTCTCACAGAAGAAGGGTTCGCTAAGTCTGGACCAGGACTCGCGCGTGGAACGGCTAATGCGGAGGCAACGCGAGGTGTATGCCGAAAGCAACACCATGAGCGGCTACCGCATCCAGATTTTCATGGAAATCGGCAACGAAGCCATCCAGCACGCCGAGTCGATGATGAAGAAATTCAAGGAGGAATTCCCCGGAATCCCCGTCTATCTCACCTACGAACAGCCCAACTACCGCCTCCGGGTGGGTGACTTCCGCAACCGCGTGGAAGCACAGAAATACCTGAAGCTCATCAAACCCTCGTTCAACCTGGCCTTTGTCACTGCCGACATCATCAACCCTCCCGTCAAAATGGAAATTCCTGACATTGAGGAGGAGGAAGAAGATGAGGGGGAAGAGCAGGAATAATGCGGAATTCGGAATGCGGAATGCGGAATACCTTACTCCGGCAGGTTATTCCGCATTCCGCATTCCGAATTCCGAATTAACCAATCTCTTTAAGGATGAGGTTGGCGAGGCGTGATGTGCCAACCCGGAAGAGGTTGGGGTTAAGCCAAGGCTCGCCGAGGAGATGCTTCACTAAATAATAATAGGTGAGTGCGTCGTCAGGAGTCTTCATACCCCCCGCGGGCTTGAAGCCGACTTTCTTTCCGGTAGCTTCATAATATTCCTTGATGGTGTCGATCATGACGATGGCGGCCAAGGGAGTGGCGGCCACCGGCACCTTACCCGTAGAGGTCTTGATGAAGTCAGCGCCAGCGAGGATGGCGATTTCGCTGGCCTTCCGGATGTTCTCCACCGTCTGGAGTTCGCCCGTCTCGAGAATGACTTTCAGTCGGGCGCTTTTACACGTTTCCTTGATGACCTTGATTTCGTTGAAGACCTCTTCGTAGCGACCGGCGAGGAAGGTGCCTCGGGAGATCACCATATCGACTTCATCGGCACCCTGTTCCACACAGTACTCCACTTCCTTGACTTTGAGGTCGAAGGGCATCTGTCCCGAAGGAAAACAGCAAGCCACGGTAGCCACACGGATGCCGCTCCCCTTGAGGAGTTGTTTGGCTTGATTGACGAAAGGGCTATAGATGCAGATGGCCGGCACGGAGAGATGCGGTTCTTGTTTGGGGAAGGCAAGCGCTTTGGCACAGAAGTCGTTGATTTTCTCTTCGTTGTCGAAAGCTTCCAAGGTGGTGAAGTCGATGCTTTGGAAGATAGTTCTCAAGGCTTCCTTCTCGTTGCCTTGCTTTTTCTCCGTATAGATGATTTGAGCGATGCGCTCGTTAAGTGCGGCTTCGCTATGGTTGTAGGGTTGAAATTTCATGACAGTATTGATTAGATGTTGCAAAGGTAACAAAAAAACACCTACTTTTGTAAAAAAAATCCGCCATGACTTTCCGCGACAAACTTCACATCCTCTGTTCTATCCCCAAGACCTTAAGGTTTAATTTCCATTATTTCCCGTTCAAGACCGCCGTGCGATGCCCTGTCGTCGTTTCAAGAAGGGTGTATCTGCGGGAGCTGCACGGCAAGATCCGGATTCCCGAGGATGCCGAGACAGGGAGCATCCGCATCGGCTTCGGCGATGTGGGGCATTACGATCGCAAGCGCTCACGGAGCATCTGGCAAGTGAGCGGCGAAGTGGATTTCAAGGGCAGAGCCTCCATCGGCCACGGCTCGAAGATCTCCGTCAGGGGGCTGTTGGAGCTGGGCGACAAGTTCAACATCACGGCGGAGAGCACCATTGTGTGCGCAAAAGAAATCAAGTTCGGCGACGATTGCCTGTTGAGCTGGGATGTGCTGGTGATGGACACCGACGAGCATCCTATTTATAATAAGGAGCGGGAACGTATCAACGAGGACCGTTCCATCGTGGTCGGAAACCACGTGTGGGTTGGCTGCAAATGCCTACTGCTGAAAGGTGCCGAGCTACCTGACAACACCGTTTTGGCCGCGGGGACACAACTCAGGACTGCCTTCCAAGGCGAGGGGCAAATCATCGGCGGCAACCCGCCCTCGATCCTGAAACGGGAGATCCACTGGACGCACTAATCGGCGAATGATTCTTTCGGCGAATTAAGCGAATTTGGCTAATTATCAATTCGTTTAATTCGCTTAATTCGCCGAAAAAAAATCTTTGCCGACAAAAATGAGCCGAATCAGAGACTGTCGATGACGGAACAGAGGTTTTGGAAGATCTCGGGGATGGCGCCGACGCCGTTGACGGGATAGAGGTTGTCGGTGTCCTGATAATAGTCGAGGACAGGTTTGGTTTTCTCCTCGTATTCCACAAAACGACGCTTGATGGAGTCGATGTTGTCGTCGGCACGACCGCTAATCTTGCCGCGTTCCAACATGCGCTCAACGAGGAGTTCCTCGGGGACTTCGAGGCTCAAAACGCCAGAGAGGGACATATCGTATTTGCGGAGCATCTCGTCGAGGATCTCTGCTTGTTTCACGGTACGGGGGTAGCCATCGAAAAGGAAGCCAGGGGAGTCGAGATTCTCGGCGAGTTTTTTCTCGATGATGGCGGCGACAATCTCATCAGAGACGAGGTTGCCCTGGCTGATAATCTCCTTCACCTGGAGGCCGAGTTCCGTTTCGGCGGCAATTTCCTCGCGAAGGATCTCACCGGTGGAGACGTAGGTCAATTGATATTGTTCGCGCAGGAACTGCGACTGGGTTCCTTTGCCCGCCCCTGGAGGGCCAAAGAGGATGATATTAAGCATATTGTCAATTATTAGTAAAAAACACGTGTTTTGGGAGACAAAGATAAAAAATAATATGGAATTCGGAAGCGGTAATTCGGGATTATTATTTGAACATTGAGTCAAAAACGGTGGCAAAGACCTCCTTCCCTAGCGTCGGAATCGGGATCGAAAGCCTCATTTCCGCCCCTTCTCCATAGTGGAGAGGGGGAAAATACGGGGTAAATCGATAGGGATCAAGGCAAATTTCATTCATATATATACAATATTTATATTTTAATAATTTAAATTTTTGATATATGTATTTAAATGAAAAACAAGACGTTAATGAAAAAACCCGTGTAAATCCGAACCATAAAATTCTTGCGCACCTTGTTTTTTCAGCATAACTTTGCGCATTCGAAACACTGGGATTTTTCATATTTTTGGGAAAGAACGCCGCGAGAGATGGCGTTTCCTGCCACTCGGGGATGTCTTTCGACATTCCCCTTCGTTCGGGGGCGGACCTGTGTGTCCGCCCCCCTACTGCGAGGGAAAGTTATCAGTTGGCAGTTGACAGTTGGCAGTTGGCAGTTAACAGTTTATTTCTATTCCTGTGACCTCCTTGATAAACGCTGGGGTCGCTCCTGCCTCCAACATCTTGCGGGCAATGACAACTCTTTCTTCTTCACGACCTTTTTCAAGACCTTCTTCAAGACCTTCCTCGCGGCCAACATAACGCGCGGCCAGCAGCATGTTCTCGTCATAATGGCGATCGAAACGATACTCATCGTAGCGTTTGCGTTCCTTCGGGTCCATCTTGAGGATGTCCAGGCGTTCCTTCGCCGCCCTCAGTCCCGGAACCCGGGTCTCGGGGCTGATGTAGCCCACCTTCAGGTACAACATCCACTCGTCCATATCGCTTGTCGGCTCCTTGCTCTCATCATATTGGCTGACACGCAGCACGTAATACTCGGGAAAGATGTTGTTCATCGCCTCCATGCGAAGGCCATTGGGAAAGTTGCCGTTGCCCAAAACCAGGCGGTCGCCCGTGTGGACGCCCGTCAGCTCGCTCTGACCGTGGTAGAGGTAGTCGGCCCCCATGCCCAGGTTGAAGTACAGGATGTTGATGGAGAACACCTTCTTCACATTCTCGTAGTCCTTGCCGGAGCTGATGTGTTCGGTGATGGTCTTAGCCGTGCTGTAGAGGATCCGCTTGAGGAAATTGAGGTCGTCGGACTGCTGGACCTCGATAAGAATGATTTCGCCGAGGCTGTCCTTGGCCTTGATATCGACGCGGTTGAACTTGTCCTTCTCATGCTGTTGGTTGCTCTCGCTTTCAAGGAGTTCGGTGATGGTGACTTCCTGGCCCAGGATGGCGGAGACCAGGCTCTGGAGGATGGTGAAGTCCGCCTTGTCGCGGAAGATGTTCTTTGCGGCCCAGTCGAAACGGATGACGTTGTCAGTTTTCATAGGAATGGATGTTTGAATTATTTGGCGCAAAGATAAAGAGGATTTTTAAAACCTACAAGTGTTTTGAACAAAATATTTTCATTTTATTGATTAAAATAGTAATTTATTTTTGAAAATATATTTTTATCCAAATAATTGTATAGGAAAGGCATTCCCTCTCCAAAGGAGGGCGAGGGGACTCTGCGAGAGTGATTCCATAACAGAACGGACTTATAGGTTTTGTGGTGGACATATAGATTGGGGCGGACACATTGTTGGGGGACAAACACGGTGTTGGGGAACAGACACATTGTTGGAGGACGGACACGTAGGTCCGCCCCTACGGCGAGGGCATAATTCCGAACATTAACCTGTAGGGGCGGACCTACGTGTCCGCCCAAACCTATAAATGCGGAATACCTTACCCCGCCCAAATATTCCGCATTCCGCATTCCGAATTCCGCATTCCCGAGAGAGGGGGCCCTTACATCACCTTATATATATCCGGAAGGTTGCGACCCTGCTGGTCGTAGTCGAGGCCATAGCCGACAATGAACTCGTTGGAGATGTCCATGGCCTTGTAATCGATGGGATAGTCGTACTGGAAAGACTTCGGCTTGAAGAAAAGCGTGGCGATGCGCACATCGGAAGCCTTCAGGTGGCGCAGCTTCTCAATGGTGTATTTCATCGTATGCCCCGTATCGACAATATCCTCCACAATCACCACATGTCGGCCTTCGAGAGAATGGTCCAAGCCTATCAGCTCGCGCACCACATTGGTGGTCTCCGTGCCACAGTACGAGGAAAGCTTCACAAAAGAAATCTCACATGGAATGGTGAGACGCTTAAACAGTTCCGAGGCAAACATGAAGGCCCCGTTGAGAATCACCAAAAACATGGGATTCTTGCCCGCCATGTCCTTGTTGAGCTGGTCAGCCACCGTCTGGATGGCGTTTTCGATCTTTTCTTGGGGAATGTACAAGGAGAATTCCTTGTCTAAGACTTTTACGGTTTTCATGCCACTAATGTTTGAAAATGCAAATATAACGAATTATCCTTTCGCACCTCTAAAAATCAGCGTGGTGAGACGGTCGCGGTCAAACACCTCGCAGGCCTCTTCCATCAGTTCCTCCGCCGTGATCACCTCGATGGAGTGGATGATGTCGGGGATGGACTCGACCGGTTCGCCCATCAGCATGGAACGTGTGACGGCGAGCAACTCGCTCATCCCAGACTCACGGCCCAAGGCCAGCTGGCCGATGAGCTGCTGCTTGGCATGGTGCAGCTGCATCGTGCCCATTTTCTGATTCCTGAGCTTGTCCAACTCCTTGTAAACCAAGCCGACGGCTTTTTCCAGCGAATCGGGGTCAACCCCCATATAGACACTGAAGAGGCCCGTATCGCAATAGGCGTTGTATTGCGACTCGATGGTATAGGCGAAGCCGTATTTCTCGCGGATGTTGAGGCTGAGACGCGAGTTCATGGCGGGGCCTCCAAGAATGTTGTTGAGCAACACCATGCAACGTTTCTTGGGGTGGCCAAAAGCAGGAGCCAGGCCGCCGATCATGCAATGGCTCAGGTGGTTGTTGCGCGACAGTTCCACTTTTCGAGGCTGATAGGAGCTGAAGGGACTGCGGCGGTCGGGAACCTGATGGGCTGGCACCTCGCCGAAGAAACGCATGGCCATGCGCTCGAACTCCTTGAAGCCGATGTCGCCGATGGTGGCCAGCACCATGGTGTCGGTGCCATAGTTGGCCTCACGGAAGGCAAGGATGTCGTCACGGGTGAAGCCCCGCACCTTGTCGGCAGTGCCCAGGATGTTGCGTCCCAAGGGATGTTCGTTGAAGAGGGTCTCCTCAAACACGTCGAAGATCTCCTCCGAAGGCAGGTCGAGATAGGAGTTGATCTCGTCGAGGACCACCTCTTTCTCTTTCTCCAGTTCGCTTTCGGGGAAGGTGGGCTCGAAGGCGATGTCGCGGAGCAGATTCAAGGCGCGGCCATAGTAGCGGTTGAGGAAGGAGGCTTGGAGGCAGGTCTCCTCCTTGGTGGTGAAGGCGTTGAGATCGCCGCCCACGTTGTCGAGGCAGCTGAGGATATGGTAGGGCTTGCGGTTCTTCGCCCCTTTGAAGACGGTATGCTCGATGAAGTGGGCCATGCCGTTCTCGCGCTCAAGCTCATCGCGGGACCCGGTACCCACCACCAGCACCAGATGGGCAATCTCGCCCTTCTTCTGCCGGTGCAACAGGCGGATGCCGTTGGGAAGGGTGGCTATGTTGTATGCTTCGTTTTCCATCATGATAAAAAAATGCGCCGCAAAGGTACTAAGTTAAGTCGAAAATAGTTAAGTTTGCAGGCTATTTTAATTTCAACATCACCCGAATGAGAAGATTTTTCATCATTTTGATAGGTTGCGTCCTTTTGTCGGGCGCGGCTTTCCCGCAAGGCAAGACCCGCAACATCAAGAAAGAGGTGGTGCCCACCATGATGTTCGGGGCCACCTACGCAGCGTTGCTGCCCGGATTCGACACCCGCACCGACTATGGTTTCTCAAACACCATCGGGGGGAGCATGGTTTACAAAACCGACCACAACTGGCTCTTCACCGCCAACGGTAACCTGATTTTCGGCAACCAGCTGAAGAAGTCGAGGATTGAGATCATGGGAGAGGGCATCACCACCACGACCGGCGATGTTATCGGAGGAGGCGGGTTATACACCTCCATGGCCTTCTTCCAGCGGGGCCTGTTGCTCCAGGCGGAGGCAGGCAAGCTGTTTCCCTACCGTCCCAATCCCAACAGCGGGTTCTTCGTCCAGTTCGGCCTCGGCTATCTGATGAACCGCATCAAAATCGAGTACCAGATTGAAGCCCAAAACGACCCTTATTGCCTGATCGACGATTACCAATACGGCTACGACCAGATGCGGGGCGGCCCGTCGCTGCACGCGGAGACCGGCTACCTGCTGATGAGCGACTCCCGGCTCTATAACTTCGCCGTCTCGCTGGAACTCACTTACGCCCGCACCAGGTCGCTCAGGGACTACGACTTCCGGGTGTTCTTCGACGACAACGGTCAGCCCTACACCATGGGATACAACGACAAGAGCAAGCGTTTCAACGACTTCTACTACGGCATTCGCATCAGCTGGTTCTTCCCCACCTACCAACGCCAGGCGGAAGCCTATTATTACAATTGAGATGCCACTCGCCGAAGGACTATACAGCTTGGGCGTCCGCGCCTATTCGTTAAGCGTCCGCACCGCCGCCCTCCTGGGCAACGCCAAGGCCAGGCTTTGGACGGAAGGCCGCAAGGACTTCCCCGGGAATGGGCCCGACAACGACGCTTGGGTATGGTTCCACGCCGCCTCGTTGGGCGAGTTTGAGCAAGGACGCCCCCTCATCGAGGCCCTCAAAGAACGTTATCCTCAGCTCAAGGTCTCCCTGAGCTTCTTCTCCCCCTCTGGATACGAGATCCGAAAGAATTACGCCCTGGCCGACGAAGTGCTGTACCTCCCCACCGACACCCGAGAAAACGCCCACCGATGGGTGCAACGGCACCACTTTGTGGCCGCGTTTTTCATCAAATACGAGTTCTGGTTCCACTACATGGAAGCACTTTCCGACGCCCACATCCCCCTGTACTACATCTCGCTGATCCTCCAACCCAAGCAGTTTTTCTTCCAATGGTACGGAGGCTGGTTTCGGCGACAGTTGAAAAACGTAAGCCATTTCTTCGTGCAAGACGAGGCCACAAAGGAATTGCTGGAAGGCATCGGACTCCACAACGCGACGGTATGTGGCGACACCCGTTTCGACCGGGTGGCCGCCATCGCCCGACAGGCCAAGCCCTTCCCCGAAGTGGAGGCCTTCATCCATGGCCGGCACTGCGTCATCGCCGGCAGCACCTGGCCACCCGACGAAAGGCTGCTCGCCGAGACCCTGCCGAAACTGCCCGACAACTATTGCCTGATCGTGGCGCCCCACGACGTCTCCAAGGGACACGTCGCCGACATCAAGGAACTCTTCAAAGGACATCCCGACAAGGTGCTCATCATCGACACGGTCGGCATCCTCTCACAACTCTACCAGTACGCGCGGTTCGTCTATATCGGGGGCGGCTTCGGGGTGAACATCCACAACATCCAAGAGCCGGTGAGTTTCGGCTGCCCGGTGGTCTTCGGCCCCAAGTACAGGAGTTTCAAGGAGGCCGTTGACTTGGTGGCGCTTGGCGGCGCCTACAGTGTCAACGACCGCGAATCCCTGGAAAAGGTGTTCGACCGATGGATCCAGGAAGAAGATACCTGCGCCAAGGCCTCAAGGATTTGCAAGAATTATGTGGATTCGCAATTGGGAGCTACCGAAAAAATCCTCCGTCAGATCACATCCACTTTCTCCGTTTGAAGATGTAGATAAACACCACGGCGACGACCACCATCACGCCTAGAAGGCCGTAGAACGACCAGCCCTCGTTTTGGAAGGGCAGCGGCACGTTCATGCCATAAAGGCCGGTGATGAAGGTGAGCGGGAGGATGATGGACGAGATGATGGTGAGGATCTTCATCGTCTCGTTGGTCTTGTTGGTCTGCATGGAGTCGAACGTCTGCGACAGGCCTTCGATCAACTCTTCGTAATCCTCGGTCATATCCCACACCTTCTGGTAGTAGTCGAGGATGTTGCCCCAGTAGTCTTCCATGTACTCCACGTCTTCGGTGAAGCCCTTGATCTTTCCGTTCTCGAACATCTGCAAGAGCCGCAACTGCGGTTTGAAGATGGTGTTGATAAGGATGAGGTTCTTACGGGTGACGGAGATGCGTTCGATGATCTTCACCTGTTTCTCTTGCAGCAGCTCGCGGTTGATGAGCTCCACGTCGAGGCCTACCTTGCGGAGAAGATAGACCGACTCGGTGATGAGTTTCTCGAAGATGCGGTACAGTAACTTGTCGGAACTTTCGATGCCAAGGTCCTCCTCGCTTTGGAGGCGTTCCTCATATTCCTCGAAGAGTTGCGACACCCCCCAAGGATTTTTTTCTATAGAAATAATGTAATCTTGACCCCAGAATAATTTTACTTCCTTAATTTTGACAAACTTGTTTTGGCGGTCAAAGTTGGGGAAATGGAGGATCAGGAAATAATAGTCGTCGTAGATATCGATTTTGGGGCGTTGGTTGACCGACTTGCAGTCTTCGATGTCGAGGGGGTGGAAATGGAAACGGTCCTTGAGAAACTCAAAGTCCTCCTCGCTCGGGTTGTTCAAGTGCCGCCATGTGATGGCTCCAATTTTTAGACTGTTGATCATGACCTTGCCCCCTTTCTCTTAAAGCGATGCAAAAATAGACATTTTTTCCGAAAAAAAGCGATAAGCAAGAAAAAAACAGATGATATTTTGTAACAAGTTCTTATCTTTGCAGTTTCAATACGAAGAGCAGACATGTACGCATTCATTTCAGGGAAAATAGCCGAGATCACGCCCGCCTACGCCATTGTTGACAACAACGGGATAGGTTATTTCATCAACATCACGCTCAACACTTTCACCGCCATCGGGGAGCAGCAGCAGGTGAGGCTCTACACCCATCTCCAGGTGTTGGAGGACGCCCACAACCTGTTCGGTTTCTACACGGCGAAGGAGCGCGACATGTTTGAGATGCTGATCAGTGTGAGCGGCGTGGGGTGCAATACGGCACGTTTGATTCTTTCCTCGTTGACGGTCAATGAGTTAAGCACCGCCATCGCCAACGAGGAGACCAAAGTCATCCAAAATGTGAAAGGCATTGGCTCCAAGACGGCGCAGCGCATTGTGGTCGATTTGAAAGACAAGGTGAAAAAGACCGATTTCGAGGCAGAAAATCTTCCCGTCATAAACAATACCAACAAAGATGAAGCGTTATCTGCTTTAGTGATATTGGGTTTCAGCAAGATCGCCGCAGGAAAAGTGCTCGACAAGTTGCTCAAACAGCAGCCCGATGCCAGTGTGGAAGTGCTGATTCGAGAGGCGTTGAAAATGTTATAAACGATTTTAATCCATTGATTTCCAATCATAATGAAACGATATATCTTCCTTGTGCTATTTTTGGCGGTCCTGTTCCCGGGATTCGCCCAACAGCGTGACACCACCCAGCCGGTCTATCCCATCCCGGTTGACAACGGCGACCCCATGCAACAGCTCTACAACCAGTCGCCGCTGTATTTCAAGGACCCGACCAACATCAAGCATGAGGTCATCTACGACCCCCTCACAGGGCAATATACCTTCAAGAACAAGATCGGCGACTTTGAATACACCTCCCCGACCACGATGTCGCAAAAGGAATACTTCAACTACAAAAACCGCCAAGGCATCATGGAATTCTGGAAGGAACGCCGGAGCCAAAACGCCCGCTCCACCACCGACGGAAGCTCCATCATCCCTCCCATCTACGTGGGCGGCGAGGCCTTCGACATGATCTTCGGAAGCAACACCATCGACATCCGTCCCCAAGGCTCCGTTGACCTCACCTTCGGCATCAAGCACAACTACCGGGGCGACCCCTCGTTCAGCGAGAACATGCAGCATGTCACCAACTTCGACTTCGAGCAGGACATCCAGCTCAACGTCATCGCAAAGATCGGCGACAAAATCAACTTCAACATCAACAAGAACACCAAGGCCACCTTCAACTACGAGGACCTGATGACCTTGAAATACCAAGGCAAGGAAGACGAAATCGTGCAGCTGCTCGAAGCCGGCGACGTGAGCTTCCCCTTGAACAGCACCCTCATCACCGGCACCCAAAGGCTCTTCGGCTTGAAGTCGAAGCTGAAGTTCGGAAAGACCACCATCACCTCGGTGGTGTCGTACCAGGAAAGCGAGTCGAGAAACATCGCCGTGCAAGGCGGCGCCCAAACCAACGAGTTCGTCGTGAGCTGCCTCGACTACGAAGAAAACCGGCACTTCTTCCTCAGCCAGTACTTCAGGGACCAATACGAAGCCGCACTGGCCACCCTGCCCACCATCACCTCCAGCATCAACATCACCAAAATCGAGGTGTGGATCACCAACACCAACTCGGCCACGCAAGACACCCGTAACATCTTGGCCCTCACCGACCTGGGTGAAGGCAAAAAGGCATGGATCTACAGCGACGAGGTGCAACCCGCCAACACCACCGTGATCTATCCGCGCAACGCCGCCAACGACATGCTGACCCGCATCGACACCACACAGATCCGCAACATCAGCTCGGTGACCAATTACATGTCGGGCGACCCCTTGCGCATCGGCAAGCAAGCCTATATGCACGCCGGACGCGACTTCGAGAAAATCGAGAACGCGCGCCGCTTGAGCTCCACCGAATACTCCCTCAACTCCAAACTGGGCTTCATCTCCCTCAACGTCATCCTCAACCCCAACCAGTCACTGGCCGTCGCCTACCAATACACCATCGTGGGCAGCGACCAAGTGTATCAGGTGGGTGAGTTCTCCGACCAAGGCATCAACACCCCCAACGTACTGGTGGCCAAACTGTTGAGAGGTACCACGGTGAACACCTCCATGCCCATCTGGAACCTGATGATGAAAAACGTTTACAACATCAGGGCCTACCAGATCAGCGCGAACGACTTCATGCTGAACATCTTCTACAACGGCAACTCCAACAGCACCCCGATGGGTTACTTCACCGAGGGACCCGAGAACGTGAAGGGCGTCTCGCTGCTCCACCTCATGGGACTCGACAACCTCACCCAGCAGAACAACCCCATCCCGGGCGGCGACGGCATGTTCGACTTCCTCCCCAACGCCCAGACCTCGGGAGGTACCATCAACAACGCCAACGGACGCATTTACTTCCCGGTGCTGGAGCCCTTCGGAAGCCATCTCCGCAAAGTGTTTTCCGAGAACATCGACCTGGCCAACAAATACGCCTTCGACTCCCTCTACACCATGACCAAGACCTCGGCGGAGCAGTTCTCCGAGAAAAACAAGTTTACCCTGCAAGGCTATTACTCGTCGCAGTCGGGCAGTGAGATCAGCCTGAACGCCATGAACGTGGCGCAAGGCTCGGTGACAGTGACGGCGGGCGGCAGGACCCTGGTGGAGAACGTCGATTACACGGTGGACTACACCCTGGGCCGCGTGTCGATCATCAACGAGGGCATCCTCAACTCCGGCACGCCCATCAACATCTCCCTGGAGAGCAACTCGGGCTTCAGCGCGCTGAAAAAGACCTTCCTGGGGTCGCGCATCGAGCATGAGTTCAACCCCGACCTCCGGTTGGGCGGGACCATCCTATATTTGGGCGAGCGCTCCTACACGCAGAAAATCAACTACGGTGAGGAAGCCATCGCCAACACGATTTACGGCTTCGACTTCAGCTACCATACCGACGCGCGCTGGCTCACCAACTTCATCGACAAGCTGCCGGGCATCAGCACCAAGGCCCCGTCGCGCATCAATATCGACGGCGAGTTCGCGCGGTTCATCCCCGGGCTTTCCAAGTCGGCCAGCGAGCGAGGCACCTCTTACATCGACGACTTCGAGGGCGCCAAATCGACCATCGACCTGAGGCTCTACAGCCAGTGGCATCTCGCCAGCACCCCGCAGAACCAAACCGACCTCTTCCCCGAAGCCGGACCGAACACCGGACTGGCCTACGGAAAGAACAGGGCCAGCCTCTCGTGGTTCACCATCGACCATACGGTGTTCTACGACCGCAGCGCCACCATCCGCCCGAGAAACATCACCAACGACGAGTTGTCGAAACACAGTGTGCGCCAAGTGCTTGAAAGCGAGATCTTTCCCAACAAGGACATCTCCGCCGGCACCCCGACCAACATCTCCGTGCTCAACCTGTCGTACTATCCCTCCCTCAAAGGCCCCTACAACTACGACGTGCTGCCCAACCAATACTCCTCGGGTATCGACGAGGAAGGCGCGTTGAACAACCCCCAAAACCGCTGGGCCGGTATCATGAGAAGGATGGAGACCACCGACTTCGAGGCCACCAACATCGAATACATCGAATTCTGGTTGATGGACCCCTTCGCCGACCCCGAATACCAAAACAACCCCGGCAAGCTGTACATCAACCTGGGTGACATCTCGGAGGACATCCTCCGCGACGGACGCAAATACTACGAGAACGGAATGCCCGTCTCGGAGGAAGTCGTCAACGTTGACACCACCATTTGGGGACGCATCCCCACCATGCAGGACCTGGTGGGCACCTTCAGCACCAGCCCCGAAGCCCGTGAGTTCCAGGACGTCGGCTTCGACGGCCTCCGCGACGTGGACGAGCGCAGCTTCTTCGAGAGCAACTACCTCAGCGTCATCAGAGACCAATTCGGCGAATCATCCACCGCCTACCAACTCGCCCACGAGGACCCGTCGAGCGACAACTACCATTACTTCAGATCCACCGAATGGAACGACGACGACTTGCACAGCAGCATCCTCGAAAGATACAAGAAATACAACGGTGTGGAGGGCAACTCCCCCTCGGAGACCCAACGCGTGGAGAGCTACACCACCAGCAACACCACCCTCCCCGACGGCGAAGACATCAACTCCGACAACACCCTCAGCGAGTCGGAACGCTACTACCAATACGAGATTGAACTCGACCCCAACAAGATGGTGGTGGGAAGCAACCACATCGCCGATATCTATGAGGCGAACGACATCACTTTGGCCAACGGAGAACGCACCACCGTGAAATGGTACCAGTTCAGAGTGCCCATCAAACAACCCGACAAGGTGATCGGACGCATCGACGACTACTCCTCCATCCGCTTCATGAGAATGTTCCTCCGCGGCTTCCAAAACCCCATCGTGCTGCGTTTCGCCACCCTCAACCTGGTGAAAGGCGAATGGAGAACCTACACCCAAAGCATCCAAGCCCCGGGCGAATACCAACCCAACGACATCGCCAACGGCACCACCATCGACATCTCCGCCGTGAACATTGAAGAGAACGGACGCCGCTCACCGGTGCCCTACGTGATCCCCCCGGGCATCACCCAAGAACAGCTGGTGGGAACCACCGCCGTGACCAAACTCAACGAACAGTCGCTCCAAATGAGCGTCAACAACCTCGTTGACGGCGACGCTCGGGCGATTTACAAGACCGCCGACTTCGACCTGCGCCAATACAAGTACCTGAAGATGTTCGTCCACGCCGAAAAAGCCCACGAAGAGGACCAACTCGACGACCAGGACCTCACCGTGTTCATGCGTCTCGGCACCGACTTCACCGAGAACTACTACGAATACGAAATCCCCCTGAAGATCACGCCATGGTACACCGCCTTCACCAACAAAGACGGCATCTGGCCTGAAATCAACAACATGGACATCGAATTGGAGGACCTCGTGGCGGTCAAGTCGAACCGCAACGCCGCCATGAACCAGCCCGGCAGCGACGTGAGGCTGAACTTCATCTACTCAGAGCGTTTCAAGAAAGGCACCGTCGATGGCAAGGACTACTATCACACCATCAAGGTGATTGGTAACCCGAGCATCAGTGACGTGGAGGCCATCATGGTCGGTGTCAGGAACCCGAAACGGCAGAACCTCGACAACGGCCTCGACGACGGCGAGGCCAAGAGCGCCATCATCTGGATCAACGAGCTGCGTCTCACCGAGTTAAGCAGCAAGGGAGGCTATGCTGGCACCGGTCGCTTGGAGGCCACCCTAGCCGACTTAGGACGCTTGGTGGTGTCCGGCTCCTACAGCTCGGGAGGCTTCGGCTCCTTGGACAGCCGCGTCACCTCCAACACCTTCGAGGCCCACTCCCAGTTCAGCGTCTCCACCGACCTGGAACTCGGGAAATTCTTCGACGGCTCCGGACTACGACTCCCCCTGCATGTGGACTACGGCAAAAACGTCACCACCCCCCTCTACAACCCCTACGACCCCGACATCAAGCTCAACGACGCCCTCTCCATCATGAACACCCAGCGGGAACGCGACTCGCTCACCTCCATCGTCCACGACATGACCCAGTTCAAGAACATCAACCTGATGAACGTCAGGAAAGAACGTGTGGCCAAGAAAAACAAGAAAAACGACCCCGCGGCTGCCGCAGCCGCCGCCCAGGGCGACAACGACCGTGACCCCAACAGGGGCCTGCGAGGTGGCAACGTCCCCACCATGCACATCTACGATATCGAGAACTTCAACCTCTCCTTCTCCTACAGCGAGACCAACCAGGAGAACACCGACATCGAATACTACAACGTCAGGACCTACCGTGGCACCCTGGCCTACAACTACGTGAACAACCCGAAGAACGTACAGCCCTTCTCCAAAGCCAAATGGGCCTCCAGCAAGTACCTCGCCCTCATCAAGGACATCAACTTCTACTACCTGCCCAAGAGCATCACCTTCAACACGGAGATGTACCGCTACTATTCGGAGAAACTGCTCCGCAACAAGAGCGGCGGCGCCATCATCATCAACCCCACCTACTCGAAACAATGGGACTGGAAACGCAACTTCCAGTTCCGCCACGACCTCACCCGGGGACTGAGTTTGGAATACGCCGCCGAGGCCCAAGCCTATGTGTATGAGCCGGCGGGCAACCCCGACAAAGGCACCGAGGAATGGAAGCTGAACCAAGACACCATCAAGAGCGAGCTCAAACACCTCGGCTCCATGTCGCGGTTCCACCAAACCGTCAACGCCAACTACACCGTGCCCATCAACAAGCTGCCCCTGCTCGACTGGGTCACCGCCAACGTCACCTACCAAGGCCAGTACTTCTGGACCGCCTCCGCCCAGTCCATCCAAAAACGCCTGGGCAACACCATTGAGAACCAACACTCCATCCAAGGCAGTGGCAACCTTGACTTCACCAAGATCTACAACACCATCCCCTACCTTAAGAAACTCAACGTGCCCGCCCGGAGAAACAACCGGCCCAACAACGGCAAGGACGGCAAGACCAACAAGCGGGGCGACAAGGAAAAGGACGGCAAGGACGGCAAAGACGGCCAAAGCAACGACAGCATCGTCATCAAGCCCAAGGTGAACTACGGCAAGATCATCCTCGACGGAGGCCTGAAGATCGTGACCATGGTGAAGAAAGCCTCGGTGAGCTACTCCATCATGGGCGGGCAGACCCTGCCCGGCTTCATGCCCAAGCCCAGCTATCTCGGCCTCAGCAGCACCAACGGCGCCCCCGGATGGGGCTTCGTGCTGGGCGCCCCCGGCGACACCTACAACAAGGCCGTCAGCAGCCAATGGCTCACCACCGACTCCATCCTGAGCGACCCCTATATCCGACGCCGCACCGAGAACCTGACCTACCGCGTCAACTGCGAGCCTTTCCAAGGACTCAAAATCGACATCCAAGGCAACCGCAGCTACTCGGAGAACTACCAGCACTACTTCAGAGCCAACGCCTTCGGCGACTTCGAGGTGTTCACCCCCACCAACGGAGGCAACTACACCGGCTCCACCATGCTCATCAAGACCGCCTTCGTGAAGGACTACGGCGATGAAGACGACGGCTCACCCCTGTTCGACAAGATGCTGGCCGACCGCACCATCATCGCCGACCGCATCGCCAAAAACAACCCGAGCTGGGTCTCCGACGTGCAACAATACTATTTCGACACCCTCGCCGGCGACTATTACCCCCAAGGCTACGGCTCCTCGTCGATGGAAGTGCTGCTCTACTCCTTCCTGTCGGCCTACTCCGGACAAGACCCCAACACCATCCCCCTGAACCCGTTCCCGAAAATCCCGCTCCCCAACTGGAGCCTCACCTGGAACGGACTGACCAACATCCCCGCGGTGGCAGAAGTGTTCAAGACCGTCAACATCACCCACACCTACCGCTCCACCTACTCCGTCAGCGCCTGGGCCAGCAACGTCTATTACGACGAAAACAACCCCCTGCAAACCTACGAGAACTCCAGCAACATCATCTCGAAATACGACATCAACCAAGTCATGCTGAACGAGCAGTTCATGCCCCTCATCGGCATTGACCTGGGATTCCAGAACACCCTAACCTGCAACATCCAGTACAAGAAGACCAGGGCGCTCACCATGAGTTTCTCCAACAACCAACTCACCGAGGCCAACGGACGGGAATTCGTGATTGGCGCTGGCTACCGTATCAAAGGACTGTCTTTCAATGTAATATCACTCACAGGAAACCGGAACAAACGCACCGTGAAGAACGACTTGGTGCTGAAACTCGACCTGGGCTTCAAGAAAGACAAGACCACGTTGCGACGCATCGACGAGAAGAACAGCCAGGTCTCCGCCGGACAGAACAAGATCAACATCTACCTGACCGCCGACTACCAGTTCAGCACGAAGCTGAGCGCGCAGGCCTTCTTCAAGCGCGACATGAACAACCCCTTCGTCTCGACCTCCTTCCCCACCGCGACGACCTTCGCGGGCGTGATGATCCGATTCAACCTGGCCCAGTAAAGATTTTTCGGGAAAATGTGACAGCAAGCCGTTTATTTATGTATTTTTGCCACCTAATTCAATTTCAATATCAATAAAAATGAACATTCCATCAAACCTGAAGTACACGAAAGACGATGAGTGGATCCGCTTGGAAGGCGAATTCGGCTACATCGGCATCACTGATTACGCACAACATGAACTTGGTGACATCACCTTCGTTGACATCGACGCTGACCTCGTTGGCGAGACCTTGGATGCCGAGGAAGTGTTCGGTGCCGTTGAGGCCGTGAAGACCTCCGCCGAGCTGATGATGCCCGTCGGCGGCGAAGTCGTTGAAATCAACGAAGCCCTGGCCGACGAAGAGAACGCCAAGCTGGTCAACACCGACCCCTACGGTGAAGGCTGGATGCTGAAAATCAAGGTGAGCGACCCCGCCGAACTGGACAACCTGCTCGATGCCGCCGCTTACGAGGCCAAAATCAAGTAATCGCCCTTGGAACGATTCACAAGAAATAGCTACCCGGGAGTATTCTGCGCGCTGGTGATACTGCTGCTCACAGGACTCCCGGGTTCTTGTTTGCCTAAGGTGAAGCCAGCGATAGGCCTCGACAAAGTGGCCCATCTGCTCATGTACGCCGGATTCGCCTTCATCACCCTTTGGGGCTACCGGAAACCCTACCAAGAAGACGGAAAACACTATCAGTCAAAGGCTTTGTGGCTGGTTTTCGCCATCAGCGCAGTGTTCGGAGCCCTCACCGAAGTGATGCAGGAAAACCTGATTCCCGGACGCGTCGGAAGCGTGTACGACTGGATCGCCGACCTCCTCGGTGGCCTCATCGGAACCCTGGTTTTCTATTTTTTCCATCGGAACAGAAATAATTTTGAAAAACCTACGTTGAGTAAATAAAAAATTTGTATTTTCGCAACGCAAAAACTGCGAAAATTAAAAAACACAATAACCATGGAAGAGAAAAAATCATCTAAGGCCAACCTTGAGAACAAGAAACTGACATTCGGCTTGATCGGCTTGATTATCAGCCTGGCCGTGGCTTGGAGCGTGTTCGAGATCAAGAGCTACGACAAACGCGAGTTCGACGACATCGGCAGAACAGTGGAAGTCCTTGAGGAAGAGATGGTGGAAATCACCAAGCAGGAACAGAAGCCCCAACCCGTGGAAGTTCCCAAGCAGACCACCCAAATCCAAGTCGTGGAAGACGACGTGGAAGTGGAAGACATTGAGATCAACGCCGATGTCGATCAAAACGAAGTCATCGAAGAGTATGTGGCTCCCGAAGTCGAAGAGGAAGAAGTTGTTGAGCAAGAGATCTTCCAGATTGTGGAAGAGATGCCCGACTTCCCCGGCGGCGTCGCCAAACTCTCCGAGTACCTCCAAAAGAACATCAAGTACCCCCAGATGGCCCGTGAAAGCGGCATCCAGGGCCGTGTGTTCGTCAACTTCGTGGTGGAACCCGACGGCTCCGTCTCCAACGTGAAGGTGCTCCGTTCCCTCGGCGGCGGTTGCGACGAAGAAGCTATGCGCGTCGTGAAAGGCATGCCCAAGTGGAAGCCCGGCAAACAACGTGGCAAAGCCGTGCGTGTGAGCTACATCCTCCCCGTCAACTTCAAACTGCAATAATCCTTGCGGTAAACGAATCAAGAAAGCCGACGCTGAGCGCCGGCTTTTTTTATGCCTCCTCGGGATGGAAATGCGCGAAGACCAACTTCGCCTTCGCCATGCCGACAATCCCAGCCAGCCGTTCCAACGAGGCCTCTTTGATGTTCTTCACCGACTTCAGCTCCAAAAGCATTTTCTCCGCCGTGGCCTTCCCCACCCCTTTGATGTCGGCCAACTCCGAGTGGATGAAACCCTTCTCGAACTTCTTGCGGTGATGCGTGATGGCAAACCGGTGTACCTCGTCCTGCAAAAACGTCAGCAACTTGAAAATCTCCGAATCGGCCCGGATGCCCACCGCGCGGGGAGGAAAGCCATAGAGCATCTCGCTGGTGCGGTGCCGGTCGTCCTTCACCAAACCCGCAATGGGGACCTCCACATGCAACTCATCCTGAATGACTTGGCGCACCACCTCCATCTGGCCCAAGCCACCGTCGGTGATGATGAGGTCGGGCAAACGCTGTCCCTCGTCCAACAGCCGTGAATAGCGGCGACGCACCACCTCCTTCATGGAGGCATAGTCATCGGGTCCCTCCACGGTCTTGATATTGTAGTGCCGATAGGCGCTCTTGTTGGGTTTGCCGTTGACAAACTGCACCATGGCTGCCACGGGATAGTCGCCCTGGAAGTTGGAATTGTCGAAACACTCGATGACTTCGGGCATGACCGGCAGCTGCAACTCCTGCTGCAACTGACGGATCACCCGTTTCTGATGACGTTCAGGGTCGGCCAACGTGCGCTGTTTCTCCACATCCATCTTGTATTGCAGGGCATTGCGGTGCGAGAGTTCCAGCAGTTTCATCTTGTCGCCCCGTTGCGGCACCGTCACCGTCACGCCACCGAGGTCGAAGTCGAGACGCATGGGCAGCACCACCTCCTGCGAATGGCTGTCGAACTGCCTGCGGATGTCGGTGACCGCCAAAGAAAGCAACTCCTCGGGCGTCTCGTCCAGCTTCCGCTTGATCTCCACGGTATGCGACTGCACCACCGCCCCTTCCACCACACGCATATAATTCACATAAAACAGCTCCTTGGCGTCGTCGAAGGAAAACACATCGACGTTGTGGATGGTGGTGCTGACCACCGTGGAACGGCTGCGGTAGTTCTCCAGCAGCTCGTATTTCTCCTTGATGACCTGGGCCTCCTCGAACTCCATGCGCGAGGCATGGTCCATCATCTGGGCCTTCAGGTCGCGCAACACCCCCTGAAGGTTTCCGCGGATCACCTCCCGCACCTCCGCAATCATCTGCCGGTATTGTTCCAAGCTGATGTGGCCCTCGCAGGGACCCGCACACTTATGGATATGGTAATCCAGGCAGATACGGTATTTCCCCTTCTCCACGTTCGCTTCAAGGAGCGGGGTCTTGCAGGAACGGATTTGATAGACCTGTCGCAGCAAGTCGAGCAGCACGTGGGCGGTCCGCACCGAGGGATAAGGGCCGTAATACTCCGAGCCGTCGTTGACTTTCTTGCGGGTGAGAAACACCCGGGGATAAGGCTCGTTTTTCACGCAAATCCAAGGATAAGTCTTGTCGTCCTTGAGCATGATGTTGTATCGGGGCTTGAACTGCTTGATCAGGTTGTTCTCGAGCAGCAACGCCTCCGATTCACTCTCCACAACAATAAACTTGATGTCGGCGATATGACTCACCAGCACACGGGTCTTGCCCGACTGCTCCTTGTTGAAATAGCTGGAGACCCTACGTTTTAGGTTCTTCGCCTTACCCACATAGATGATCGTACCGTCCTTATCGTAGTAACGGTAAACACCCGGCTTGTTGGGCAGAATGGCCAATATGTTTTTTACCTGATCCATCATGGGAGGTGAAAGGTGAAAGGTGAGAGGTGAGAGGTGGAAGGTAGCCTGCGGTAGTACCTCTCACCTTTCACCTTTCACCTTTCACCTTTTAAAGTGGTTGAATCCTTGGGCCTTGAGGGGAATGACGTGGTTGTCGGGGGTGATGAGTTCGGCGATGCCTTTTTCGGGGGTCATATAGCCGATGACGGAGACGTCGGAGGAGAGCTGTTGAATCTTCTCGTAGTCCTTTTGGTCGATGGTGAAGAGCAACTCGTAGTCCTCTCCCCCATTGAGCGCGGCCACGCTAGGCACAATCTGGAAGTCCTTGGCGGTCTTTGCGGTGATGGGATCCAAGGGGATGCGCTCCTCGTAGAGTTGGCATCCCACGCCCGACTCCTTGCAGAGATGCATGATTTCCGAAGCCAGGCCATCGGAAATGTCGATCATGGAAGTGGGTTTGATGCCCGCTTGTTTCAGCAGCTCCACAACGTCTTTGCGGGCCTCAGGACGCAATTGGCGCCGCAACACATAGTCGAATCCCGCCAACTGCGGCTGCATCTGGGGATTGGCCAGAAACTCCGCCTTCTCACGCTGCAAAATCAGCAGTCCCATGTAGGCACCGCCTAGGTCGCCGCTCACACAGAGCAAGTCGTTGGGCTTGGCGCCGTTTCTGAACACGACGTCCTCCTGCGGGGCCTTCCCGATGACGGTGATGGAGATGACCAGTCCCGAACGGCTGCTCGTGGTGTCGCCACCCACCATATCGACATGATAGGCCTCGCAAGCCATACGGATACCCGCATACAGCTCGTCGAGCGCCTCTACCGAATAACGGTTGGAGACCCCCAACCCCACCACAATCTGCGTCGGTGTGCCGTTCATGGCGTAGATGTCGGAGAAGTTAACCACCGCGGCCTTGTAGCCGAGATGTTTGAGCGGCGTGTATGTCATGTCGAAATGCACCCCTTCGAGCAGCAAATCCACCGACACCAAGGTGCGTTCACCCCCATGGTCAATCACCGCAGCATCGTCGCCAACCCCTTTCAACGAAGAGGGATTGCGCAAGGGAAAGTCCTGCGTGATTTGGTCAATCAGCCCAAATTCGCCCAACTCGTCCAACTCCGTGCGGGTATTGTTATTATTATCTTCCATATTTTTATTTATTTATATTTAACTTTTCTTTTTTGAAAGGTACCAGGCCAGCCAAACCATGCCGATGGTCAAGAGGAGGCTGGCGAGGATCAAATAAACATTGTCGGTAGCGCCGAATTCCTCGGCGGAAGTCTCGATGATCCCTTTATGTTCCAAATAGGCGATCAACACGGCACTGCCATTGTTGATGAAGTGCATCAATATGCTGACCCAAACGGAGCCGGAATAGTAAAACAGGTAGCCGAGAATCATGCCGAGAAACATGCGGGGAAAGAAGCCGTAGAATTGAAAATGGATGAACGAAAAGACGGCGGAGGCCAGCACGATACCGACGTGAGGGTTCTTGACCACCTTGACCAACCACTGCTGGATCACGCTTCTGAAGGTCAATTCCTCGCCGATGGCGGGAATCAAGGCGATGACGACGAGGTTGAAAAGCAGTCCGCCGAGGGTATCCACTTGCAGCATCCGTTCTGTGAGGTCGCCGGCCATCTCCTCCATCTGCTGCATCAGCGCCTCCAGCGACTCGAAGGCCGCGGGAAGCTTCATGGCCTCGTTCCATGTGGTGAGCTGATTGGTCACCGGCAAGGTGACGAACATCAAAGCGACCCCGATGAGCAACACCCAGGCATTGCCGACACGCCTGAAACCCAAGGCTTGCATGGGTTGGTCGCGAGTGACACCATAGAGGATCAAGGGCGGTGCGATGAACATCAGGATGGAACCGATGCCCTGGCCGATTTTCAGGAGGTTCATATTGTTGCCCGCGGCGAGAAGCAGCACCAGCAACTCGGCCAGCAAGGAGCATAAAAACAGGCTTATCAAATAGAGAAAGACCCTGAATCCAGTGGAATACTTCAAGTTTTTCTTAAACTCATCCATAATAAATCCTTCTTACAGTTTGCAAAAGTACTATTTTTGCAGCAAATTTCACAGGATGTATAAGATTGCGAATCTCGAATTTGAGCATTATCCTTTGTTGCTGGCCCCTATGGAGGATGTCTCCGACCCTCCTTTCCGTCATGTTTGCAAGCTCTTTGGAGCGGATTTGGTATATTCGGAGTTCATTTCATCCGATGGCTTGATTCGCGACAGCGTGAAGAGTATCAAGAAGTTGGACTTCTCGGAGTTTGAGCGGCCCTTTGGGGTGCAGATCTTTGGCAACGCCGTGGAACCCATGGTGGAGGCGGCCCGTTATGCGGAGGCCTCGCATCCCGACCTCATCGACATCAACTTTGGCTGTCCGGTGAAAAAGGTGGCCTCCAAAGGAGCCGGTTCGGGCATCATGAACGACATCCCCAAGATGGTGGCCATCACCGAGGCGGTGGTGAAGGCGGTAGGCATCCCGGTGACGGTGAAGACCCGCCTGGGCTACGACGAGCAGCACAAGGACATTGTGGAGATTGCGGAGCGATTGCAGGATGTGGGCATCGCCGCCCTTACCATCCATGGACGGCTACGCACCACCAAATACAGCGAACCCGCAGACTGGACCTTGATCGGGGCGGTGAAAAACAACCCGAGGATGCGCATCCCCATCATCGGCAACGGCGACGTAGTGGACGGTCCGTCAGCCAAACACTACAAAGACTGTTATGGGGTGGATGGCTTGATGATTGGCCGCGCCACTTACGGAAATCCATGGATTTTCAAGGAAATCAGGCACTATCTGGAGACCGGTGAGGTGTTACCCCCACCCGACACCGTAGCGCGCGTCAGCATCGCTACCATGCAGCTGGAGCGATCGGTGGCATGGAAAGGCGAACACGTCGCCATCATGGAGATTCGGAAACATTGGTCGGCTTATTTCAAAGGCTATCCCAATTTCAAGCCTTACAAGATGAAATTGATGGAAGCCAAAACCGCGGAGGCGGTGAAGGCGATCCTCCAGGAGATCGCGGAAGCGTATTAGAGGCGGATGCGATCGAGTTCCACATCCTCGCGAAGCACGCCGTTTTGGAAGAAGTTGCGGACCAGTTCCTCACGTTTGATATGGAAGGTATGCAGGCCGAGCTTTTGGGCGGCCTCGATATTGGTTTGGGAGTCGTCGATAAAGAGGGTTTCCTCGGGTTTGAGGCCTTGCTGGTCGAGGATGAGTTCGAAGAACAGGGGATCCGGTTTCCGCAGGTGCGAGTCGAACGAGAGATAGGCTTTGTCGAAGAGGTCGTCGAACTCAGCATAGCCAAAGCGGAGCTGTAGGTCGCGCACATAGAGGTCGTAATGGATCTCGTTGGTGTTGCTCATGAGGAAGATGCGGTAATGTTGTTTGATTTCCTCGATGGCGCGGATGCGTTCGACGGGGATGTCGAGCAGCATGGAGTTCCAGATATCGTCGAAGGTCTCGTCGGACATACGGGGGAATCCAAGGAGTTTTTTGGCTTGGTTACGGAAGGTGGCTGCGCAGATGATACCGCGGTCGAAGCGCTCGTTGAGGGCATTGAATTGGGGGCCATGGAGGAGTTCGAAGTTGGAGAAGCCTTTGTTTTGGAGTTCGTGGATGGCCATATTTTCGTCGATGTCGAGGATGACGCCGCCGAGGTCGAAGATGATATTTTTGATTTTTTCGTTCATATTAAGAAAAAATTTGTACTTTTGCGAATCGATTCGGGTCCTATAGCGCAGTTGGTTAGAGCAACTGACTCATAATCAGTAGGTCCTAGGTTCAAGCCCTAGTGGGACCACGAAAAACAAAATGGATGCTTATTAGGCATCCATTTTTGTTTTCGTGTGATAGTCATGAGGCTCAGTTCTCGAGGGCGCTGCCCTTCAGGGTGGTATAGTTGATACGGAAGGCACCAACTTTACGGAGTTCCTGTTTCACGTCGGTGACGATGCCCATACGGGTTTCCTTATGGACTTTGAGGGCGGTGGTGAGCAAGGGGCGATCGGCCTCGTTGCGAGCTTCACGTTCTTGGAGCACCCAGTCGGCGATGTCTTCGGGGCGAGCGAACTGGTCGTTGAGTTGGATACGAGACTCGGTACCGAGTTTGGCATCACGCGGGGGTCCGATGTAGATGGAGCTAACCAAAGCTTTCTTTTCGAGTTTAGCGATTTCGGAGGCTTTAGGCAGAGCGGTCTTGACTTTCAGTTCCACGTCACGCATAGAGGTGGTGATCATGAAGAAGAAAATCAGCATGTAAACGATGTCCGGCAGTGAGGAGGTGCTCACCTGTGGAACTTCTTTTTTACCTTCTTTTCTAAATTTTGCCATTGTCTGATCCTCCATTATTTTTCGACGGGTTCCGCTTCGCTCACACGAACCGGGACGGCTTCGCCGATTGCTTTGGTTTGGTCTTCGTTGAGCTGGTCGAGATGTTTATGGAAGTGTCTCCAAGCCATTTCTTCCTTCAGTTCATTGAAGGCGCGTGCCAGCTCATTCTGCACACTGATATACATAGCGTAGGATGTACCACGGTCGTTCTGGAGCGAGATCACGCCTTTCGACATGAGCACGTCGCCGAGCATCTCAATGCTTTTGGTCTCCACTTCGGGGGCGGTTTCGTCGCTGGGTCGTGGGGTCATGAAGTGTTTGGCTTCTTCCTTAAGCAGGGAGATATCGGAGGGACGGCCGTTGATCATCAGCTTGTTATTCTTGTTAATCAGAACATTCATCACGTTCCTTTCCTTGACCTTGACGTCATCGACGTTTTGTTCCACCGGGGGAGGCAGACGACGGGTGATACCGTAGTCCACGTCCATGGCGGTGGTCATCAGGAAGAAACACAATAGCAAGAATGCTATGTCAGCCTGCGAACTCGAATTGATTTCTGGTGTTTTCTTGGCCATGATGAATTGATTTTATTTACCTGATCTGATCACTGAGTAGAGAACGCAAAGGATGCTAACTCCGAGGGTTACATAGAAGAAGTTGAGGCCCCAATCGACCAGTCCGTGGGTAGTGCCTGAATAGACATGCTCACTGGTGGCGTAAGGGATGCCGAAGCTGCCTTTTGACATCAAATAGGCTATGAGGGCGATCACTGCGAAGGCACCGAGGATGATGAGAATGCTCTTCCATTTGACGCCTTTAACGAGGGCGGCGATGATGGCGGAACAAACGATTGCGACGACACCCAAGATAATCAAGACATAGCCCCAATTCAGGAATAAGTCTGCGCGAGGTGTTGGGTTACCTGCTTGGAATTCCGGTTTGATGGTACCCACAACGAGGTAGTACAAAACCGCAATGACAACGGTAACGGCAACCAAGGCGAGAAATACCCATCTTGCGATATTAAGCTTACCGTTCATGATTATCAATTATTTTATTTGTTGTACTTAGCGAGGATGTCCATGAAAGAGATGGAGGCGTTCTCCATGTCGTTGGTGATGCCTTCAATCTTGGAGACGATGAAGTTGAAGAAAATCTGAAGGATGATAGCGGCGATCAGACCGAACACGGTGGTCAACAGAGCGACCTTCATACCGGAGGCAA
>CACZQL010000086.1 GCA_902783365.1 uncultured Bacteroidia bacterium
CCGGCCATTGCCCCACCAACGTACACGAGCCGTTCGTTAAGGTCCTGCATCCCTTCTGCAATTTCTTGCAGCCGTTCGTTATTGGTTTTCGACATAGCGGTTGATATGTTTGGTGAGTTCTTCAATGGCGATCTCCCTCTCCCGAGCGCGGCCGAGACGAAGCGTGTCGGCAATCACTAACAATTGATATAGTTCCTCATCTTGCAAAACGGCTCCTGGTACAGAAGGATATAGGGGTTCTATTTGCTGTCCTCTGGCATTTCCTTTCGTATAATGCCATACATAACTCTCACTGCTGTTGGAGATTTGCTCCTTCAGGGGTGAGGCGCTGACGTAGGCCGGCACTCCGCGGACAACTCGTCCAGTGACGGCGGGAAAAACATACTGCAAGCCGTGAATCAGAAACTCCTGCAAAGCCATTGTGTTGACACGCTTTTTGTTGCGGTCTATCAGCTGAACATTTCGGCAACGCTCCAAACTCTCGCTCACACTGGAGACGCTCATCCCTAACGATTCAGCCAGTTTCCGACACGACAAATGCTGCCCTGACGGTGTCATTTTTTTTAGTAATATCACAATATCTTGCGGTTTCATCATTTTATATATCAATTATTTATAATAAAACGTTCGCTGTTCGCGATTCACGAACATTCAACATGCAAAAATACAAAAAAACGCAATGCCTCTTTCGATTTGAATTATTTTACTTTAGTGATTTAATTAACGTGTGACCTTTTTATGATCTTAGCTATTGATCCAACTCTGAAGACGGGAGGAAGGGTAGAGGCTCATCTTCCCTCCGGGCTGGGATCTGAACGAGGCGGAGAAGCTTTCGGGCACCAAACACCAGGGCCGAGTCGCCTATAGCTTGGATGGAATCTCACTGAATTCGGTAATTTGGCTTATTGTCACTTCCGGAAAAAAACGTATCTTTGCGGCATTGTTGAACATGTTATGAATAGTAATCCGGAACGAAAACCCCACTCCAAAAGCAACCCCCTCAAACTGAAGGTTGCCGAACCCTCCAAACTCATGGAGTTCATCATGCACAAATTGGACGGCATCAGCCGCACCAAAGTGAAACGCTGGCTCGCCAACGGCACCGTAAGCGTTGACGGCGAACGCACCAGCCAATTCGACTTCGAGCTGAAACCCGGCATGACCGTCGAAATAGGGAAACCCTCCGCCAAAGAACGCTTCCACAACAAATGGCTCACCATCGTCTATGAAGACAAACACCTCGTGGTCATCGACAAAAAGGAAGGCCTGCTCACCAACAGCCCCGGCAAAGAACAAGAAACCGCCCAAAGCATCCTCAACCAATACTTCACGGCAACTCAACAACGCTGCCGCGCCCATACCATCCACCGCCTCGACCGCGACACCTCCGGCCTCATGCTCTTCGCCAAAGACAAAAAAATCGCCATGAGCTTCGAGGAAAACTGGAAAGAAAAAGTCTATGACCGACGCTACGTGGCCGTCGTGGAAGGCCGGCTGGAACCCCGCACCGGCACCGTGGAATCCTACCTTAAAGACAACAAAGCTTTCGTCACCTATTCCAGCCCCGTGGATAACGGCGGAAAATACGCCGTGACACACTACGAAGTGCTCGTCAGCAACAACAACTACTCACTGGTGGACTTCCACCTGGAGACCGGACGCAAAAACCAAATCCGCGTCCACGCCCAAGACCTCGGACACCCCATCGTCGGCGACGAGAAATACGGCAGCCACGACAACTCCCTGGGACGCCTCTGCCTCCATGCTTACCGGCTTTGCTTCATCCATCCCACCACCGGCAAGGAACATGAATTCGAAACCCCGTTCCCAAAAGTTTTTGAGAAACCATTTCACAAATAATCACAACTGAATGGTTTTTTCTATCTTTGCAAAACAGAAAGCCATCCAGTCTTTCGGTGAAAATCATGAGAATCATCAAATCATAAACAATAGTTTCAGCAATGGAAATCAATGAATTGAAACGAATAGCGTCGCAGGTACGCCGTGACATTATCCGCATGGTGCACGGATGCCAGTCGGGTCATCCCGGGGGCTCCCTCGGCGCAACCGACTTGGTCACCGCTTTGTATTTCGACCAGATGCGAATCGACCCCGCCAACTTCCGCATGGACGGAGTGGGCGAGGATATGTTCTTCCTCTCCAACGGGCACATCAGCCCCATGTTCTACAGCATCTTGGCCCACAGGGGCTATTTCCCCGTGAGCGAGCTCGCCACCTTCCGCAGGTTAGGCACACGCCTGCAAGGCCATCCCACCACCGCCGAGGGACTGCCGGGCGTGCGCATCGCCAGCGGCTCTCTCGGACAAGGCCTGTCGGTGGCCGTGGGCGCCGCACAAGCCAAACGCCTCAACAACGACCCGAACCTCGTGTTCGTGCTCATGGGCGACGGCGAACAGGACGAAGGACAGATCTGGGAAGCCGCCATGTACGCCGGTGCGAAAAAAATCGACAACCTCGTGGGCATCCTCGACTATAACAAGAAACAAATCGACGGCCCCACCGACGAGGTGATGAACCTCGGCGACATGAAAGCCAAATACGAGGCCTTCGGCTGGAAAGTCATCGAACTCAACGGCAACGACATGCAACAGGTGGTCGATGCCCTCAACGAAGCCCGCAAAGGGGCAGGGAAGGGGCAACCCCAGCTGCTGCTCGCCCACACCGAGATGGGCATGGGCGTCGATTTCATGATGGGCACCCACAAATGGCACGGCACCCCGCCCAACGACGAACAGGCCGCCAACGCCCTGGCACAACTGGAAGAAACCCTCGGAGACTATTAACTAATTAATAATTAAGAATTTAGAATTTAGAGAGAGCCAGGTGACATTTCCCAAAATCCCTCTAAATTCTAAATTCACAATTCTAAATTCACCATGACTATTAATGAAAAAAAGGATACAAGATCGGGATTTGGCGCTGGCTTGCTGGAAGCGGGCCGTCGCAACCCTAAGGTGGTGGCCTTCTGCGCCGACCTCACAGGCTCATTGAAGATGGGCGACTTCGCCAAAGAATTCCCCGAAAGGTTCTTCCAAACGGGCATCGCCGAGGCGAACATGACCAACATGGCCGCCGGCATGGCCCTCAGCGGCTTCGTGCCTTTCACCGGCACCTTCGCGGCTTTCGCCACAGGAAGGGTCTATGACCAGATTCGTCAGTCGGTGGCCTATTCCAACAAAAACGTGAAAATCGCCGCCTCCCACGCCGGAGTGACCCTCGGCGAGGACGGCGCCACCCACCAAATCCTCGAAGATATCGGCCTGATGAAGATGCTGCCCAACATGACCGTCATCGTGCCTTGCGACTACAACCAAACCAAAAACGCCACCATCGCGGC
>CACZQL010000087.1 GCA_902783365.1 uncultured Bacteroidia bacterium
GCCGACACCGCCAAGGCCATCGCCAAGATCGACCCCGTCACCGCCATCCTGAGCTTCTCCACCAAGGGCAGCGCCAAGCATGAGGTCGTCGATAAGGTCATCGAAGCCACCCGCATCGCCAAGGAACGCCGTCCCGACCTCGTCCTCGACGGTGAACTCCAGGCCGATGCCGCCATCGTCCCCTCCGTGGGCTCCAGCAAAGCCCCCGGCAGCCCTGTCGCCGGCAAAGCCAACACCCTCGTCTTCCCCTGCCTCGAAGTGGGCAACATCGCCTATAAACTCGTCCAACGCCTCGCCGGCGCCGAAGCCGTCGGCCCCGTGCTCCAAGGCCTCGCCAAACCCTGCAACGACCTCAGCCGCGGATGCTCCATCGACGACGTCTATAAACTGGTGGCCATCACTTGCAACCAAGCCATCGCCCAGAAAAACTGAAAACTGCAAACTGAACAACTGAACAACTGAACAACTGAACAACTATGAAAATATTAGTATTAAACTGTGGTAGTTCTTCCATTAAGTACCAACTTCTTGAGATGGAGGACGCCAATTCATCGAAACTGTTAGCCAAAGGCCTGCTGGAACGCATCGGCCTCGAAATGGGTGAGTTCACCCACAAATATCATGGTGAGAAATATTATGAACAGCTGCCCATCCCCAACCATACCGAAGGCATCAAGTTGGTGTTGAAGGCTTTGGTGGATCCCAAGATGGGGGTCATCAGCGACCTGAAGGAGATTGGCGCAGTGGGTCACCGTGTGGCGCACGGCGGCGAGCTCTTCCCCAAGAGCGTGAAAATCGACGCCGAGGTCATCAAAGGCATCGAGTCGCTCTGCGACCTCGCCCCACTGCACAACCCCGGCAGCCTCCAAGGCATCCACGCCATGGAGGAGGTGCTTCCCGGCGTGCCAATGGTGGCGGTGTTCGACACCTCGTTCCACTCCACCATGCCGCCTGAGGCCTATCTCTATGCGGTGCCTTACGAGTACTACGAGAAATACCGCGTGCGCCGCTATGGCTTCCACGGCACCAGCCACAAGTATGTGGCCGAAAATGCCGCCAAGTACCTTGGCAAGGACTGGAAACAAAGCAAGATCGTGACCTGCCACCTCGGCAGTGGCGCTTCTATCGCCGCCGTCGAATACGGACAGTCGGTGGAGACGTCCATGGGCTTCACCCCCGTTGAGGGCCTCGTGATGGGCAGCCGCACCGGCGACCTCGACCTGGGTGCCTTCATGTACATCATGGACAAGGAAGGCTTCACCACCAAGGAGATGAACACCCTCGTGAACAAGAAGTCGGGCCTCGTGGGCATCACCGGCGGCAAACAGGACATGCGTGACGTGCGCGCCGGCAAAGAGGAAGGCGACGAACGCTGCACCTACGCCTACAACATGTTCGCCCACCGTGTGAAGAAATACATCGGAGCCTACATGGCCGTGATGAACGGCGCCGACATCCTCGTGATGACCGGCGGCATCGGCGAGAACGCCTGGTTCATGCGTGAGACCATCCTCGACAGCCTCGACTTCCTCGGCATCAAGATCGACCATCGCGTCAACAAAGAAACCATCGGCGACTGCGCCGTGATCTCCACCCCCGACTCTAAAGTCACCGTGGTGGTCTATCCCACCGACGAGGAGTTTGTCATCGCTCAGGACACCTTTAATTTAGTTTAGAGTTGACAGTTGACAGTTGACAGTTGAGAGTTTAGAGTTTAGAGTTTAGAGTTTTTAGGTTCGCCCGGAGGGCGACAGATGGTTAGCCCCGATGGAACCCCTCGAGAATTCGCCCGGAGGGCGACAGATTATTATTGTAATGGGAATTATTGAAATTGCGAAAATCATTGACGGCTGCCTGGTTGGCAATCCGGATAACATTTTAATTCAGGACCTCCTCACCGACAGCCGTCAGCTGGTGAACGCCCCGGCCACCCTGTTCTTCGCCCTCGTGAGCGATAGGAACGACGGCCATAAATACATTGAGGAACTCTATCGCCAAGGCGTGCGCGCCTTCGTCGTGACCCACAGGCCCGATGGCGACCTCCCTGAGGCCTCCTTCATCGTGGTGGACGACACCCTGGCGGCCCTCCAACAACTGGCGGCCTACCACCGCTCTCAATATCACATCCCCGTCATCGGCATCACCGGCAGCAACGGCAAGACCATCGTCAAAGAATGGCTTGCCCAGCTGCTGGGACCCGACTACGCCATCGCCCGCAGCCCCAAAAGCTACAACTCCCAGATAGGGGTGCCCCTCTCGGTGTGGCAGATGAACGAGACCCATCAACTGGGCCTTTTCGAGGCTGGCATCTCCAAACCCGACGAGATGGCCAAGCTTCAAAAAGTCATCCAACCCACCCTCGGTGTGTTCACCAACATCGGACAGGCTCACGAGGAGAACTTCATCAGCTATGTGCAGAAGGCCGGCGAGAAACTGACCCTCTTCACCCAGGCGGAGACCCTCGTCTATTGCATGGACTACTACGAGATCCAGCAGGTGATTCTTCGCGCCGAACTTGGACATAAGGTGCATCTCCTCTCATGGAGCCGCAAATTCAAGGAGGCCGAGGTCTTTGTTGACATCGTGGAGAAAAAAGACCGGGAAACCCTGCTTCGCTTGTGGCACAAGGAAGCCCCCCTGGAGTTCCGCATCCCCTTCACCGACGATGCCTCCATCGAGAACGCCCTCCACTGCATCGTGGTGTGCCTGTTCCTGAACATGGATCCCGTAACACTCTCGAAAAGACTCATGGAGCTGAGCTCCATCGCCATGCGCCTGGAGATCAAGGCGGGTGTCAACAACTGCACCGTCATCAACGACTACTACAACTCCGACGTCAACTCCCTCGCCATCGCCTTGGACGTGATGAACCAGCAACGGCAGCATAAGGAAAAGGTGCTGGTGCTCTCCGACATCCTCCAGAGCGGTCGCGACGAGGGCGAGCTGTATGGCTACATCGCCCAGCTCCTCGAGACCAAGGGCGTCGATGTGCTCATCGGCATCGGTGAGGCCATCTCGCGGCAGGCGAGGCTCTTCAAAGGCAACAGCTGCTTCTTCAAGGATGTCAACGAGTTCCTGCTGAAGTTCCCGCTGTCGCATTTCCGCAACCAGACCATCCTGCTCAAAGGCGCTCGCGCCTTCGAGTTCGAGCAGATCAGCATGGAGCTGCAAGAGAAGGCCCATGAGACCGTGCTGGAAATCAATTTCAACCACCTCGTCAACAACCTCAACCATTATCGGTCGAAGATCAAGCCGGAGACCAAGCTCATGGTGATGGTGAAGGCTTTCGGCTACGGCAGCGGTAACTACGAGGTGTCGAACATCCTCCAGTTCCATCACGCCGACTACCTCACGGTGGCCTTTGCCGACGAGGGCGTGGAGCTGCGCCGCGCCGGCATCAACCTGCCCATCATGGTGATGAGTCCCGAGGTGCATAGCTACGACAACATCATCAAATACCATCTGGAGCCGGAGGTGTTCAGCTTCAGGAACCTGGAGTTCATTGAGAGGACTATGGAGGCGGTAGGGGAGACTACCCCGCTGAACGTTCATGTGAAGCTTGACACGGGAATGCACCGCCTGGGATTCTCCAAGGCTGAGATCCCTGAGCTGATAAGGCGCATCAAGGCCAATCCGCTCCTTCACGTGCAAAGCGTGTTCTCGCATCTCGCCACGGCGGACAATCCCGAGGAGGATGCCTTCACTTTAAGCCAGATCCGCCTCTTCGAGGAAGGCAGCCAGATGATCGTCGATGCCTTCCCGCACAAGGTGCTGCGCCATATCCTGAACACCGCCGGTATCACCCGCTTCACCCAGTACCAGTTCGACATGGTACGCTTGGGCATCGGCCTCTACGGCGTGCCTACCTGCAAGGCCGACGAGGGGATGCTGGAGACGGTGGTGTCGCTCAAGACCACCATCAACCAAATCAAAGAGATTCCCGCGGGCGACAGTATCGGCTACAACCGCCATGGCAGGGCGTTGCGCGACATGCGTATCGGCATCGTGCCCATCGGCTATGCCGACGGACTGTCGCGCCTGCTGGGCAACGGCAACGGCAAGTTCTACATCCACGACCAACAGGTGCCCATCGTGGGCGATATCTGCATGGATATGTGCATGTTGGACCTCACCAACGTGGAGGCCGCCGAGGGCGACACCGTGGTGATCTTCGACGCCGACCACTCCATCAACGACATTGCGCAGGCCTGCCAAACCATCCCCTACGAGGTGATGACACGCATCTCGCAAAGGGTAAAAAGGGTTTATTACCAAGAATAAAACGGATGTCATCGACCTACATCCTCAAGCAGTGGTCATCATGGCCGGTACCAATGACATGGCATTGAATGTCTTTTGGGTGGGCCATGATCAGGTGGTCAACAACGTGATTTCCATGTGTACCCTGGCCCAGGCTTATGGTATCATTCCTATCATCAGCTTTAATCCTTTTTTCTATATAGTTTATTCGTTTGATTTACAATCAAGTTCACTGATATATTGCTCAATTTGAAGTTTTAATGGTTCCAAATCATTTTCAATCACTGACCAGACCTCATTTTTGTCAACGACATTATATCCATGAACGATAAAGTTACGCATACTGACAATTTCACGCCAAGGAGTTAAAGGGTGTTCGTCACGAAACTCTTTGGAAAGCATGTTGGCCGCTTCACCAATGACAACCAACTGATAGACTATGGCAAAGTAACACATCTTCTCGCTTTCAATCTGAGAAAAAGTTTTCCGCTCGGCAAATTCAAAGATGTTGTCGATGCTCTCAAGAATATGGAGAAGTCTTGCCGTGTCTCTAACTGGCTCTCTCATAGATCAAAACCTTGTCTTTTTCAGCCGACTCACGAACAAATGGGAGCAATGTGCCGTCAGTAATCAAATCCACTTTTTTACCCAACAAATCTTCCAAATCCAAGGCGATGCCTATGTGTTTCAACAGGCTCACCCCTTTGCCCGTTTCCTGGTCGAATACCACAAGAATGTCCACATCACTGTCGGGTTGTTGCTCCCCCCTGGCATAAGAGCCAAACAACCAAGCCTTCAACACGGGTTGCGTTTTGAAATACTCCGCTATTTGCTGAATCATCATTAGGTTTTGCTTGCTCATCGCTGTCAGACATTGAATAAATATAGCGCAAAGATAGTGTTTTTTTTCTGCAAATCGCTGTTTTTTCTTGAAATTATTATCTTTGCAGCAAATACCATTTACGATGAAACACACTGTATTATGTTTATTTGCGGCGCTGCTGATTACCGCGTGCACGCAGCAACCTTTGCCTGAAGCCTCCTACGATGTTATTCCGTTACCCAAGGAGGTGACGTTGAACCAGGAGAAGCCCTTCGTGCTTCAACCCAGCACTGTCGTGTATTACGAGGAAGCCCTGCATTGCGAGGCGGAGTTCTTGAGCCAGTATGTGAACGACATTCTTTCCTTCGAAATGAAATGCCAACCCCTCCAAGGTGAAGTGAAAGACGGCATTGTGCTCCAAATCGTTCCTGATGACTTCGACCATGCCGAAGCCTACGAGATCAACGTCACGCCCAAACAGGTAATTATTAAAGGTGCTGATGCCGCCGGCGTGTTCTATGGCATCCAAACCCTAAGAAAAAGCCTCTCATCTCTCACCTCTCACCTTTCACCTCTCACCTTCCACCTCCCCTGTGGCTCGATCCGCGACTGGCCCAATTTCGGCTACCGTGGCATGCACCTCGACCCCTGCCGGCATTTCTTCCCGCTTGACTCGGTGAAGGTTTATCTCGACATGATGGCGATGCACAACATGAACCAGTTCCACTTCCACCTCAGTGAAGACCAGGGCTGGCGTATCGAAATCAAGAAATATCCCGAGTTGACGCAGGTTGGCGCCTATCGCAGCGGCACCGTCATCGGGCACAACGGCAACAAATACGACAGCATCCGCTACGGCGGCTATTATACCCAAGAGGAGCTGAAGGACCTCATCCAATACGCCGCTGAGCGGCACATCAACATCATTCCTGAGATCGACCTGCCTGGCCACATGCAGGCCGCCTTGGCTACCTATCCGCAGCTGGGGTGTACCGGCGGTCCCTACGAGGTCTGGAAGCGCTGGGGAGTCTCCGAAGACGTGCTTTGCGCCGGCAACGAGGAGGCCATGCAGTTCGCCGAGGACGTGCTTAACGAGGTGATGGACCTGTTTCCCTCACCTTATATACATATAGGTGGCGACGAATGTCCTAAAGTAAGATGGGAAAAATGCCCCAAATGCCAAAAGAAGATCAAAGCGCTGGGTATCAAGGGCGATGACCGTTTCTCGAAAGAAGACTACCTGCAAAGCTATGTGATGAACCGTATGGCCAAGGTGGTGGAAGCCCGCGGCAGAAGGGTCATCGGCTGGGACGAGATCCTCGAGGGCAATGTCTCCGAAACGGCCATCATCATGAGCTGGAGAGGCACTGAGGGTGGCATCGAAGCGGCCCGTAAAGGCCACGACGTCATCATGGCCCCCTCCTCGCACCTTTATTTCGACTATTACCAGAGCGAGGACATCGCCAGCGAGCCGGAATGCATTGGGGGGTACCTGCCGGTGGAGCGGGTGTATGAGTTCAAGCCCCTGCCTGAGGAGCTGACTTCCGAGCAACAAAAGCACATCATCGGCGTGCAAGCCAACATCTGGACGGAGTACATCGCCCATTTCTGGCATGTGCAATACATGGCCCTGCCCCGCATGGACGCCCTTGCCGAGTTGCAATGGAACAATCCCGAGGAACGCGACTTCAAGGCGTTTGTGGAGCGTTGCCGCAAAATGACCGGTTTATACGACCTGTATCATTACACTTACGCCGATCATATCTTCAACCCGCGGGTCTGGGCCGACACGGTGCCGGCCAACCTGGCCACCCACAAGCCCATCACCTTGCGCGTTCAGCCGCATGAGAAATACACCTACAAGGGAGCCACGGTGCTCAACGACGGTGAGCTGGGCCGTGGAGCCTATAACTCAGGGCGTTGGCTTGGTTTCTGGGGCGAACCGTTGGATGCTGTCATCGACTTGCAACAGCCCTGTGAGTTGCACCAGGTGCGTTTGCGCAGCTTGGTGCGTAAAGGCGCATGGATTTACAACCCGAGTTCCATTGCAGTGCTGGTTTCTGACGACGGCGCGACGTACCGCGAAGTGGCCCGAAAGGACATCACTCTCTCCGAATGGGAAGATCGCGACGGCATCTTCCCTTATGAGCTGACGTTTGATGCGCTCACCGCCCGCTATGTGGAGGTGCTGGTCAAAGGCCACGACCTTCCCGAGGATCACGATGGATACGGGAATCCTGCTTGGATTTTTGTGGATGAAATCGAGATTAATTGATAATTTAAAATTTAGAATTTAGTGGGATTTGCGTCATCTCCCTCTAAATTCTAAATTATCAATTCTAAATTACTTTTTCTTTAGGAGAATCAGGTAAACGGGGAAGTGGTCGCTGTAGCCGTCCATCCACACTCCGGAGCCGAAGGTGCGGAAGGGGAATCCGTTGTAGCGTCCGCCGTGTTGTTTCAGGAACTCTTTGCTGTGGACTTTGGCGGCTTTGAATTGGTAGGTGTCGTACCCGGTAGGCAGGAGGGCGCGGGTCATGATGGTTTGGTCGAGCACGCCGGGCACATCGTTGTAGTAGTTGGTACCGTAGCCTTTTCTGTGGAGCTCATACATGGGGTTGAAGAACTCGCCGTCTTTCATTTTTTTCATGTCGCCGGTGGCTTTGAGGTACTTCGTGATGCTTTTGTTGGTGGGGTAGTCGTTGAAGTCGCCCATCATGATGACTTTGGCGTTGGGGTTGTCGGCGAGCAGTGAGTCGGTGGTTTGGCGGCAGCGGTTGGCTGCGGAGACACGTCCGGGGAGGGAGCGTTTTTCGCCGCCGTAGCGTGAGGGCCAGTGCATGACGATGAAGTGCATGGGCTCGCCGTCGAAGATGCCCGACACCAGCAGCTGGTCGCGGGTGATGAAGCCGGTGTCAACTACGCGGGTGCCATCGTTGTCGGTGACATAGACGACGGTGGGGAACGACTTGGTGCCGGTTACCTTGAAATATTTCGGGTTGTAGAGCAGGGCCACATCGACGCCGCGCCGGTCGGGGGAGTCGTAATGCACAATCTGATAGTTGCGGTCCTTGATCTCCGGCTGCTTCACCAGGTCTTCCAGCACCCTGCGGTTCTCGATTTCCGACACGCCCAGCACCGCCAAGCCGTCGTCCGAATAGTCGGTGCCGATGGTCGAGATGGCGTAGGCCATGTTGTGGAGTTTGCTCAGGTATTTCTCCGTGTTCCATTGGTTCACGCCTTCAGGCAGGAACTCCTCGTCCTGCTTGTTGGGGTCGTCGATGGTGTCGAAGAGGTTTTCAAGGTTGTAGAAGCCTACCAAACCCACTTTGTAGTGCTGTTGATCTTGGGCTGAAACCGTGCCTGTTCCGAGGCTCCATGCCAGCACGGCAACTAAAAAAGCGATGACTCTTTTCATGATTCTCTTGAATATACCCTGCAAAAATAGGAAAAAAATCGGATTATTCAATTTTTTCTTTATTTTTGTACCCTCTAATGAAAATCAAATCACACCTTATTATATGAAGAGACTGATACTTTTTTCGCTATTTGCCTTACTGGTTACCATGAGGCTTGGGGCGCAGACGGAAGAGCCTGTGACGTGGACCAACGACGCGTCGGAGGAGTTCCAGGAGGGTTTCGACGGGTATTCTCCGTTCGACAACGCCGCCCCTACACTGTTGCAGTCGTCGCGCGACGTGTTCAACTCCATCGCGGCTTTCAACTTCGGTGCGTTGCGTTACCGTGTGCGTGGCAACGACTCGAAATATGCCGACGTGATGATCAACGGTATTTTGATGAACGACCCTGAGACCGGACGTCCCGTGTTCTCCAACTGGGGAGGTCTCAACAACGCTTTTCGCAACTCGGTGTTGACCGAGGGGATGGGGCGCACTGATGCCGGTTTTGGCGGCCTCGGCGGCCTTACGGCTTTCTCCACCCGCGCCTCGCAGTACCGTAAACAGATTTCCCTGAGCTACGCTTTCTCCAACCGCTCCTACAGCCACCGCTTGATGGCCTCCTACGGCACCGGCGAGATTGGCAAGGGTTGGTTCCTCATGGTGGCCGCCAGTGGTCGCTACGCCAAGGAAGGCTACACGCAAGGCACTTTCTATGAAGCCGCCAGCTACTTCCTCTCCGTCGAGAAGAAGATCAACAAGCATCACAGCCTCGACTTCACCTTCTTCGGAGCCCCCTCGCAGCGTGGCGGTTCCGCCCCCGTGGTGCAGGAAGCCTACGACCTCACTGGATCCAACTACTACAACCCCAACTGGGGCTATCAGACCATCGACGGCAACGGCACCCAGGTGAAACGCAACTCCCGCGTGAGCCGCTATCACCAGCCTATGACCCAGCTCACCTGGTACTGGACGCCCCGCCGAGAGACTCAGTTCACCACCACGGCGTTCTACTTCGCCGGTCCCGGCGGACAGACCAGCCTCGAATGGGGCGACGCCCCCGACCCGCGGCCCGACTACTACCGCAACCTGCCCAGCTACCTCCAAGGCCATGCCCATAGCACCGCCGAATACGAGGCCCAACTGGCCGCCTGGAGCCAATGCGACCCCTCTGTGACCCAAATCGACTGGGACGGCCTCTACAACGCCAACCACAACCACCTCTTCACCGTCGAAAACGCCAACGGCCAACAAGGCAACACCGTCACCGGCCTGGCTTCCAAATACATCCTGTCGGAACGTCATTACGACAAAATGCAAACTGGTTTGGCCTCCTACTTCAAACACGAGTTCCAACCCAATCTCATCATGGCCGGCGGTCTCTCTTTCAACGCCTCAAGAACCCATTACTATGAGATGGTGAACGACCTCTTGGGCGGCGAATTCTATTACGATATCAACAAGTACGCCGAGAACCAGGAAACCGACGAATGTCAGGTCGATCTTAACAATCCCAACCACGTGGCCAAGGCGGGCGACATCATCAACTACAACTACTACGCCCACCGCAATGTCGGCAGACTCTGGGACCAGATCAACTATCTGGTGGGCAACTTCGACATGTATCTCGGCCTCCAGCTCACCTATACCCAGATTTGGCGTGAAGGTTTGTTCAAGAACGGTGCCTTCGCCGACAATTCCTTCGGCAATGATGCGAAACACCACTTCCTCGATCCGGCAGTCAAAGCCGGCGTCGTCTATGCCATCAATGGACGCAATCACCTTGTGGCCAACATGGCTTACCTTTTCCAGGCACCTCAGTTCCGCGACATCTATGTGTCGCCCCGTACCCGCCACACCCTCGTGGAAGGCGAGCTGAAAAGTGAACGTGTCAACGGCTTCGACTTGGGCTATTCCTACCGCTCGCCCATCTTCAAGTTCCGCCTGACTGGATACTATTACACCTATCAGAACCTCATCTGGAACCGTAGCTTCTACTGTGAAAACGTATTTATCGGCGGTAGCGAGGGAACAAATACCTACAAGAGCGAGTTTGTCAACTTTATCATGACCGGCATTAACCAAAAGAGCGTGGGCCTGGAGCTGGGTGCCCAATATAATGTGACCCCCACCATCACCCTCCAACTCGCCGCCGCCAACGGCATCCACGTGTATAACAACAACCCGGTGTTCTCGGTCTATGACGACAATAACACCGAGGCCTACATTCAAAACCAAACCGCCTATCTGAAAGACTACCACGTGGCCAATGGCCCTGAAACCGTGGCCTCGTTCGGTGTCCGCTACAACGACCCCAAAAACTGGTGGGTGAGCCTCAACGCCAACTACATGACCAACATGTATTTCGATGTCAACCCCTATAACCATACCGAATACGGCATGATGCACTATGCCGCCGGCGATATCCGTATCGAGGATGTGCTGAGCCAAAACCCGATGAAGCCCGCCTTCACCCTCGACTTCTTCGGCGGATTCTCCCGTAGGTTCCATGGCCATTACTTCCTGTTCACCGCCAGCGTCAACAACATCCTCAACAACAAGAGCGCGGTGCTTTACGGCTACGACCAGCTGCGCTTCAACGCCAACGACCCCGAGATGTTCCCCTCGAAGTATTCCTATATGTACGGCACCAACTTCTATATCGGTGTCTCCATCAGCCTCGACCCCTCGCGCTTCAAACCCAAAACGGACCGTAACGAAACTACCCCGCAACGCCAGAAGGAAGAGGAAGAAGGAGAGGAAGGAGAGAATTAAAAAAGTTGAAAGTTGAGAGTTGAAAGTTGAGAGTTTTTAGATAAATAAATATAAAATAGAATAATATGAAAAGGGTATTTAAAATTGGTTTTCTGTTTCTTGCCATCTTGGGCGTGTTGACCACCGCCTGCAAGAAAGACTATCCGGAACCGCCTATCCAGGTGCTTCCTGTTGGAACTGTTTACACCATTGACTCCATTTTGAAAATGGAGTCGGGAACGGTGTTCACCGAAGATGCCTCGGTGTATGGCATCGTCACCGCCGACGAGCAGTCGGGCAACCTCTACAAGGCCGCGTTCATCCAGGAACGCTCAACAGGAAAAGCCCTTGAACTGCATCTGAACGCCTCTTCGGGTGTCCGTATCGGCGACTCCATCCGTGTGTATCTGAAGGACGTCACCTATACCACCTACGCCGGCTTGCCTCAACTTGACGGCTTTGAGGCCGACGGCCATATCGTCATCCTGGCCAATCACCGTGAAATCCCGCCCGTGGAGACTACCATCGCCGAAGTGGTGGAGGGCAAGTATCTCGCCGGTCTGGTGAAACTCTCCAACGTGATGTTCACTGAGAAGAACACTTTCGCGGAACCCACCACCTACGGCAACCGTACCTTGGTGGATCCCTCCGACTTCTCCAAGACCGTCATCGTGCGCACCAGCAACTACGCCAATTTCGCCAAGGACTCGCTGCCTCAGGGTACCGGCTCCTTGGTGGCCATCGCCTCCGTCTATAACAACACCTGGCAGCTCCTCATCCGCTCCGCCAAGGAGTTGGACTTCGAGGGCTATATCTCCGGCGGCGCCAATGGTCTGCCTTACTATCAGGACTTCGCCTCGTCGTTTGGCACCTACACCACATACAACGTCTTAGGTAGCCAGGAGTGGGTGATCGATTACAACACCGCCAAGATGACGGGTTTTGAGAATGGCAACAACTATCCCAACGAGGACTGGCTGATCTCGGCTCCCTTCTCGCTCGAAGGTGTCACCTCGGCCAGCATGACCATGAAATACATCGCCCGGTATTTCTCCAACCTGAACACCGACATCACCGTCCAGGTTTCCGATAATTACACCGCCGATGATCCCAACCAGGCCAACTGGATCCCAGTGCCTGCCTCGCTGTCCGAAGGCACCAACTGGACCGACTTCGCCACCGCTGTCATCGACCTGTCGGAATTCGCTGGCAAGAGCAATCTGCGCTTGGGCATCAAATATGTCTCCGAAAGCAAGGCTGGCACCATCGAAGTGCAGAGCATCCTCATCGACGAGGGCAACGGCCCCACGCCTCCCACGCCTCCCGGACCTGGCGGCGATGTGCAAACCCTGCCTTATACCCAGTCGTTTGCCACTGACTTCGGCACCTACACCACCTACGACCTCGTTGGTGGCGACTCATGGGTGATCGACTTCAAGACCGCCAAGATGACGGGCCATAGCGGCGGCAACCCGGGCGTGGATAGCCCCAACGAGGACTGGCTGATCTCTTCACCCGTCGCCATCACCGGCGTGAGCGAAGCCAAAATGGTCATGGTCTATATCGCCCGCTACTTCGACAACGCCAGCAACCTCAACGAGGACGTGACCGTCTGGGCCTCGACCAACTACACCTACGGCGATGACCCGACCACTGCCAGCTGGCAACAGGTGCCTTCCACCTTGGCCGAGACCAACAACTGGGACAACTTCCTGACCGCGGAAATCTCTTTGAACGACTATGTGGGTCAGACCGTCACCTTCGCGGTGAAATACCTCTCTTCCGACCAACGCGCCGGCACCATCGAGATCCAAAGCATCTCTATTGAGGAGGGCTCCGGCACCACGCCGCCTACCCCGCCCACCCCGGGTACTGGCTCGGGTAGCGGCACTCCCGACGACCCGTATAACGTGGCCGCGGGTATCGAACTCCAAAGCGATGAACCTACCGCCTGGGTGCAAGGCTACATCGTGGGAAGCGTCAAGTCTGGCAACAGCACGGTGAACTCCAACGACCAGATTAGCTGGAACGCTCCTTTTGAGCTGGCTACCAACGTGCTCATCGCCGATGACCCCAACTGCCGTGAAATCGCCCTCTGCCTCTTCGTGAACCTGCCTTCCGGAAAACCGCTGCGTACTGAAGTGAATCTCCTGGACCACCCTGAGAACCTCGGCAAGGTGCTCGCCGTCAATGGCAAGCTCCGCAAGTACTTCGGCCAAGCCGGCCTGCGCGACAGCGGCGGCACCAACAACGACTTCGTGCTGCAAGGCGGTGTCACCCCGCCCACCCCGCCCACGCCCGGCGACGAGCTCTTCTCCGAGTCGTTCACCAACGGCCAAGGCGAGTTCACCATCGAGGATGTGCTGCTTACGGGTGACCTGAGCTACGTGTGGTCCCATAACTCCCAGTACAAGTGCATGAAAGCCAGTGCCTTTGTAGGACAAGCCCATGAAACCGAGAGCTGGCTCGTGTCGCCTGCCATCGACCTGACGACCGTCACCTCCGCCAACTTCGAGTTTGAGCAAGCCGTCAACTACGCCTCCCCGCAAGGCGCCCTGTTCGTGATGCTCTCCACCGATTATACCGGCAGCGTGGCGAACGCCACCTGGACGGAGCTGAACCTCAGCGCCTGGCCCTCGGGCAACTCCTGGGACTTCATGACCTCCACCGTGGACCTCAGCCAGTTCGCCGGCCAAAGAGTGTTCATCGGCTTCAAGTTCACCAGCACCAACCAAGCTTCCGCCACCTGGGAGGTGAGAAACCTCAAGGTAACTGAATAATGACCCTGTAAATCCATGACGATGTCAGAGAATCTTGTGATCATACCCACCTATAAAGAAAAGGAAAACATAGAGAAGATCATTCGCTATGTGTTCCAGCTTCCCATGCCCTTCGACGTCCTGATTATCGACGACAACAGTCCCGACGGCACTGCTGACATCGTCAAAGATTTGATGAAAGAATACCCCGATCGGCTCTTCCTGCTGGAACGTCCGGGCAAGCTGGGCCTGGGAACCGCCTATATCCTGGGCTTCAAGTGGGCTTTGGAACGCGAATACCAGTATGTGTTTGAGATGGATGCCGATTTCTCGCACAATCCCGACGACCTGGCGCGCCTCCACGACGCCTGCGCCCAAGGAGCCGACCTCGCGGTGGGCTCGCGCTACAAGACGGGCGTCAACGTGGTGAACTGGCCCATGGGCCGCGTGCTGATGTCGTATTACGCCTCCGCCTACGTGCGCTTCATCACCCGTATGAAAGTGCGCGACACCACGGCAGGATTCGTGTGCTATACCCGCAAAGTGCTTGAGACCATCGATTTCGACCGCATCAAGTTCTGGGGCTATGCTTTCCAAATCGAAATGAAATACACTGCCTGGAAACTGGGCTTCCGTATCGAGGAAGTCCCCATCATCTTCACCGACCGCCGCGAAGGCCAGTCGAAGATGAGCAAAGGCATCTTCCGTGAGGCCGTCTTCGGCGTGCTCAACCTGCGCTGGAGAGGTCTCACGGGCCAAATCAAACCGCGAAAGACCGCATGAACTATTTTATCAAAAACGCCACCCTCGTCAACGAAGGCCTGACCTTCAAGGCGAATGTGTTTGTGGCCAACGGCATGATCGACAAGATTGTCCCGGAGGATGCCGCTTTTGACCCCGGCACCGCCACCGTCATCGACGCCGCGGGACAATACCTTTTGCCCGGCATCATCGACGAACATGTGCATTTCCGGGAGCCGGGAATGACCCACAAGGCCGACCTCTATACCGAGAGCCGTGCCGCCGTGGCCGGAGGAGTGACCTCCTTCATGGACATGCCCAACACGATTCCGCCCACCGTCACCCATCAGCTGCTGCAGCAGAAGTTCGACCTCGCCGCCGAAAAGTCGCTGGCCAACTATTCCTTCTATCTCGGCGCGACCAACGACAACCTTGACGAGGTCGTGAAAACCGATCCTAAAAAGGTGTGCGGCATCAAACTGTTTATGGGCTCCAGCACTGGTAACATGCTTGTCGATAAGAACGAGGTGCTGGTTCGCCTCTTCAAAGAGTCGCCCTGCCTGATTGCCGCGCATTGCGAGGACGAGGCCACCATTCATGCCAACACCGTGTGTTGCAAGGATTTGGCCTCCAAAGGTGAAGTCGTTCTTGACGCAGGCATCCACCCCTTTGTCCGTACCATGGAGGCCTGTTACAGGTCGTCCACCAAGGCCGTCGATATGGCCGAGAAGTTTGGTGCCCGACTGCATGTGCTGCACGTCTCCACCCAAAAGGAACTCTCCCTGTTCGGGAAGGAGCTTCCCCTGGAAGACAAGAAAATCACCGCGGAGACCTGTCCTCATTACCTGTGGTTTGATGACCACGATTATGAGGAGAAGAGTTTTGCTATCAAATGCAATCCGGCCATCAAGTCGCATCGCGACAAAGAGGCCTTGCTTCGGGCTTTGCGCGAGGGGTTCATTGACACCATCGGCACCGACCACGCGCCCCATCTGCTTTCGGAGAAGTTCACCGACGACTATTTCACCTCCAAGTCGGGCTTCCCGTCCATCCAGCATTCCCTGGAAGTCATGGTGGAGGTGATGCGTCAAGGTTGGCTGGAGCTGCCCATGCTGGTGCGGCTGATGTGCCACAACCCTGCCATTTTATATCAAATCGACCGTCGAGGTTTCCTTCGGGAGGGCTATCATGCCGATTTGGCGTTGGTGGATATGGAGTCTTGCCATGGCATTGACTGCAAGGACGAGTACTCGAAATGCGCTTGGACGCCCTACAACGGCGTTGAGGTCCATGCTCGCGTGACGCATACCTTTGTCAATGGCGACCTCGTGTATGAGAACGGCGTTTTCCACGAGGCTTCCCGCGGTCAAGCCTTGCAATTTAACAGGTAAAAGAATCAGAAAAGCTTAGAATCGTTATGAAGAGAATATTTTTCATCCTGATGCTGGTGTTGTTGATGGCGGGTTGCGGGGAGAACCTCACCCCGAGGACCGCTTCCACCCATGCGAACGGCCAGCCGAGTGTCGTCCAATACGTGGACAAGGATAATGTGGTTGTCAGTGAGAAACACTATTATGAAGATGGCTCTTTGATGATGGAAGGTCCCATCAAAGACGGTGAGCGTACGGGGGAGTGGAAGGGCTATTTCCCGGACGGGAAGTTGCAAAGCACGGGTTTCTTTGAGCAAGGCAAGCGCACGGGTCCGGCCACGGTGTATTGGAGCAGCGGGAACCTCTACATGGAGGGGGCGTATCTGGAGGGAAGGCGTGTGGGTAAATGGCGCTATTACGACGAGCAGGGCTATTTCCTCAATGAGGTGGATTTGGGCGAATAGGCCTCTTAGAACTCGTCTTTCATCTTTTCGATCATTCTGCGTTCTTTCTTGGTGGGGCGTCCTGCGCCACGGTCGCGGTATTCGCTCTTGTAGGCGCGCATGAACTCGATGCGTTCGTATTCCTCTTTGGGGGTAAGGTCGGCATAGACCTGTGGCACCATCTTGGCCGGCACGCGGTTTTTGATGACGGACAGCACTTGTACCACTTTGTGGAGCTGCTCGATTTGCACGTGGATGATGTCGCCTTCTTTCACTTCACGGGAAGGTTTCACGGGGGCGTCGTTGATTTTCACCTTGCCGCCTTTGATGGCGTCGGTGGCGATGGCTCGGGTCTTGAACAGGCGGGCCGCCCAAAGCCATTTGTCGATTCTGATAATTTCCTCTTCCATCTTGATGAATTTAGAATTTAGAATTTAGAGGGCGTCTCTCTCTCTAAATTCTAAATTATTAATTCTCATTTCTCTTTAAAGATCATCTGGATGGGGACTCCGCTGAAGTCCCAGTTTTCGCGGATTTTGTTTTCCAGGAAACGTTCGTAGGAGTCTTTCACATCCTTGGGGAGGTTGCAGAAGAAGATGAATTGGGGGAAGACGCTCTTCAGCTGGGTGATGTATTTGATGCGGATGTAGCGTCCGCGGGAGGCGGTGGGAGGCGGCACGGAGCCGATGATTTCGAGCATGGTGTCGTTGAGTTCGCGCACAGGGATGCGTCGTTCGCGGTTTTCATACACATGGTGGGCGGTCTCCAGCACCTTGTAGATGCGTTGCTTGTTGATGGCGGAGGTGAAGATGATAGGGAAGTCGGTGAAGGGGGCGGTTTTGGCGCGGATTTGTTGTTCGAAGATGAGGTGGGTGTTGGAGTCTTTCTCGATGAGGTCCCATTTGTTCACGACGACGACGAGGCCTTTGCGGTTTTTCTCGATGAGGCGTAGGATGTTCATGTCCTGGGCTTCGAAACCGTTTTGGGCGTCGATCATGAGGATGGCCACGTCACAGTTCTCGATGGCGCGGATGGAGCGCATCACGGAGTAAAACTCGATGTCTTCCTCCACTTTGCTTTTCTTGCGGAGGCCGGCGGTGTCAACGAGCATGAAGTCCATGCCGAAGGCGTTGTAGCGGGTGTCGTTGCTGTCGCGGGTGGTGCCGGCGATGTCGGTGACGATATGGCGGTCGGTGCCGAGGAAGGCGTTGATGAGGGACGACTTGCCCACGTTGGGTCGTCCTACTACGGTGAAGCGAGGCAGGTCGGTGTCGAAGTCGGTGGTGTCGCTAGGGAGGAGTTCGCACACCTTGTCGAGCAGTTCGCCGGTGCCGGTGCCTGTCATGGCCGATAGGGGGTAGGGGTCGCCCAAGCCCAGGGCGTAGAACTCGCTGGCGAGGACTTCCTTGTTGGGCTCATCGATTTTGTTCACGGCGAGCAGCACGGGTTTCTTTTGTTGGCGGAGGATGACGGCCACATCCTCGTCGAGGACGTGGAGGCCCGCCCGGCCATCGACCACGAACACGATGACATCGGCCTCGTCGATGGCGAGATCGACCTGTTTGCGGATCTCTTCCTCGAAGATGTCGTCGGAACCCACCACATAACCGCCGGTGTCGATGACGGTGAACTCCTTGCCGTTCCAGTCGCTCTTCCCGTAATGGCGGTCGCGTGTCACGCCGCTGGTCTCTTCCACAATGGCTTGACGCTGTTTCAGCATCCGGTTGAACAAGGTTGATTTGCCCACGTTGGGGCGGCCTACGATTGCTACAATGTTTGACATGACCTTTTTTTGGGTGCAAAGATAGTTATTTAATGCGGAATGCGGAATGCGGAATGCGGAATATTTACTCTTTCGCTGAAGGTTATTCCGCATTCCGCATTCCGCATTCCGAATTTCACATCACGCTTCATATCCAAAGCGTTTCAGCTCGGCTTCGTTGTCGCGCCAGTCTTTATCGACTTTGACAAAGAGTTCGAGGAAGATTTTCTTGCCGGTGAACTCTTCGATGTCGGCGCGGGCTTGGGTGCCCAGCTTCTTGATGGCGGAGCCGCCTTTGCCGATGAGGATGGCTTTTTGCGAGTCGCGGGCCACATAGATGGTGGAGCGGATGACGATGCGGTGTTCGCTTTCCTCGTAGGAATCCACTTCCACTTGCACCGAGTAGGGGATTTCCTGCTGGTAGTTGAGGAGGATTTTCTCGCGGATGATCTCGGTGATGAAGAAGCGCATCGACTTGTCGGTGAGCTCGTCCTTGGGGAAGTAGGGGGGACATTCGGGCAGTTTGGTGAGGATTTGCTCGAACACATGTTGGATGTTGGCGTTGTGTTGTGCCGAGATGGGGAACACGGTGGCGGCGGGCAGGGTTTTCTCCCAGAAATCCACGGCTTGTTCCACGCCTTGCTGGTCGGAGAGGTCGATTTTGTTGATGAGCACGAACACGGGGATTTCGGTGTTTTTGAGTTTCTCCACGGTTTTTTCCTCCACTTTCTTGTCGGTGATGTCCACGACGAAGAGGATGAGGTCGGCGTCGATGAGGGCCACGTCGATGAACTGGTTCATGATCTCGTGCATTTTGTAGGCGGGGTTGCGGATGATGCCTGGGGTGTCGGAGAACACGATTTGGAAGTCGTCGCCGTTGACGATGCCGAGGATGCGGTGTCGGGTGGTTTGCGCTTTTGAGGTGATGATGGAGATTTTTTCTCCAACGAGTTGGTTCATGAGGGTTGATTTGCCCACGTTGGGTTTCCCTATAATGTTGACATAGCCTGATTTATGCGTCATATCAAAAAAAATCGTTAAAACACTTGCGATGTATGGATAATGTGTGTATCTTTGCAGCCGATTTACATGATGCGGGGTGGAGCAGAGGCAGCTCGTTGGGCTCATAACCCAAAGGTCGCAGGTTCGAGTCCTGCCCCCGCTACTAAAAAACGAACCGTTTCCGGTTCGTTTTTTTTTGTGCGGATTTCTTCCCAGGTGAGAGCCGCAGAGTGGTAGCGACCCTCACTTGGTATCTAAGTTAATTATTAATCTTTTCCAAATTGCCTTCCATGTTACCTTCCAGTTTCACGGTGGCGGTTAACACGGCTACCATGGTTGAGCCGATGCCATGGGCGTTGGCGGTGATGATGAGCATGTCGTCCTGCAAATCGCCCACCATGTCGGTGATTTCGATGTCGAGATCTAGTTGGGCGAGGGTGAGGATGTCGATGGGTTTGGTGAAGCGGAAGTTGTCGAATTTGAACACGCCGTCTTCTTTATGGCATTGCAAGGTGACGGGAGTGCCTTCGATGATGAGCTGTGCTTCAGCCGAGCCGTCGTTGCCGGTGTTGCCCAAGGTGAGGTTGACTTCCACGTTGGTGGGGTCGAGTGCCATCTCGGTGGGGCCGGTCAGCGGGTTTTCGATGGTGAGGTTGCCGGAGAGTTTCAACACGCCTTTGAATGAGCCAAGTTCATCCAAGATGGGCTCGGCGCAGTCGAGATACACGGCGGCCACGTTTTCGGCGCCTTTCTCATCTCTCACGATGGCCGTGACGGTGTAGTTCGAGGCTTTTTCGGGCGTGAAGGTCTCCTCGAAGGTGTGGGCGGCATAAAGGTCTTCGGTGATGGTCTGTCGGTCCTCAAAGACCACTGCGTCGTTGTTGGCGGGGTCCTTGATGGTGAAGATGAAGTCCTGCAAGGCCGCGTTGGATTCCTCGTTGGGGGCGATCCTGACGGAGAAGGTGACTGATTCGCCCAAGGTGATGGCGTAAGTGTCGCTGGGTTGAGCGGCGTCTTTCATGAACTCCACTTGGGGCTTCTTCTTCAGGAGGTCTTCAATGTTTTCCTGGGTGCAGCTGGCCATGAACAAAACGCTCAAGCAGCAAACCAAAATCAATGATGCTTTTCTCATAATAATATATTATTAATGTTTATTTTATTTAAAAATACTTTCCACTTTCCACTCACTTTCCTTCCACCAGCCTGTTAAGGTTTCCTGTCACAGAGCCGTTGGCTTGCATGTTCAGGGTGATGTCGTTCATGGTAACTCCACCTTCGCCCGTGTAAGGACCGGTGAGAATGATCTGATTGCCGTCGGCGCTCAAATTGCCGGTAAGGTCGAGGTGTACCGTGAATTCGGTATTGCTGACGGTTTCTACGTAGGTGTATGACAGGGTGCCGAACTGGATGGTGTTGTCAACCACGGTGCCGGTGACCGTATGGTTTTCATCTTCTACGGTGAAGGTCACATATACTTGGTCGTCACTGCTGCCAGCGTCAATCTTGGCTTCCAACGCGAAATGGGCGCCATCCAAATCCAATTCAATATCTGGGAACAAGGGCGCGGTGAGTTTTCCCTCCAATAAGATTTCGCCTAAATACGTGCCTAAGAATTTCTCGTAAGGTTTCGGTTCAGGTTTGCAGGATGTGAAAGCTATTCCCAAGCAGCACATCAAAATAACAAATACTTTTTTCATTTGGTGATTTTTTTAAGTCCAAAATGATATTTCGTTGCAAATATAACGCCATTTTTGCATTCTTCGCACAAAATATGTTAAAAAAGTGTAATTTTGGCTTTATTTTTTTGCAAGATGACACTTTTTATTCTCGGAATGGTGCAAGGGGAGATGCCCCTATGGATGTCGATCCTGCCTCCTTTGGTGGCGATTGTGATGGCCTTATTAATAAAAGAGGTGCTTTCCTCGTTGTTTCTAGGTATCTTTACGGGGGCTTTTATCATGGCCCTCTATGGGGGTAGTGGTCCGCTTGGCGCGTTGGGCGGCGGCCTGCTCCGGGTGGTGGATACCTACATTGTGGGTTCATTGTCCGACCCCGACCATGTGCAGATCATCGTGTTCACCTTGTTGATTGGGGGGATGGTGAAGGTCATCACCGTGAATGGCGGCATGAAGGCCATCGTCAACTGGCTCTCCAAAAGGGCCCGAGGTCCTCGTTCCGGCCAGCTGATGACTTTCCTGATGGACCTTTGTGTGTTTTTCGACGACTATTCCAACACCCTCGTGGTGGGCAACACCATGCGCCCCATCGCCGACAAGTTGCGCATCTCGCGCGAGAAACTCTCGTATATCGTCGATTCCACTTCGGCGCCCGTGGTGGCGGTGGCTTTCATCACCACTTGGATCGGGGCGGAGCTCAGTTATATCCAGGATGGCATCAACGTTGTGGGACTCGAGACCTCGGCCTATTCGGTGTTTTTCCACTCCTTGGCCTACAGCTTTTATCCTTTTCTCACGCTGGGTTTTGTGCTGATGCTCATCCTTAGCGGTCGCGACTTCGGTCCGATGCTGAAGGCGGAACGCCAGGCCAGGAAGGCTCCTATGGAGGCGGCTGACGAGGCCGCCGACGAGACCCGTCCGGTCCACGCCATCGACGCGCTGCTGCCCCTTGCGGTGCTCATCGTGGGCACGGTGGTGGGACTGGTTTGCACGGGCTACGACGCTGCGGTGTGGTCGGATGGCAAGTTGGGGTTCTTTGCCAAGCTCTCGGCCACCATTGGCGCGGCCAACTCCTACAAAGCCTTGCTATGGGCCTCGCTGCTCTCGCTGTTGACCGCCCTTGTGATTACCCTCCTGCGCCGTTCGTTGAAGTTCGGCAAGGCCATGGAAGAGGTGGTGGAGGGCTTCAAGTCGATGTTCAATGCGGTGCTGATTCTGACGATGGCCTGGTCCATCGCCTTGGTGACCAAGGACATGCACACGGCGGAGTTTGTCTCCCAGCTCTTGTTGCGCTGGTCGCTGTCGCCGATGTGGGTACCGGTGCTGACCTTCCTTTTGGCCGCGTTGTTAGGTTTCTCCACGGGCACTTCGTGGGGCACGATGGCCATCCTGTATCCTTTGATTTTGCCGGCTTCATGGCTGTTGGGCCAGGAGCATGGTTTGACGGAGGCGGCGGCGATGCCTTTGTTTTACAACGTGGTGGCCTCGGTGATGGCGGGGGCGGTGATGGGCGACCATTGTTCGCCGATATCCGACACCACCATCATGAGTTCCTTGGCGTCGCGTTGCGACCATCTGCGTCATGTGGCCACCCAGATGCCCTACGCGCTCACGGTGGGCAGTGTGGCCCTCCTCGTGGGGGTGTTGCCCACGGCCTTCGGCTTGCCCTCGTGGGTGGCTTTTCTCGTGGCCTTTGCCGTATTGTGGGTGGTGGTTCGGTTGGTTGGGGAAAAAACCTCGTAGGGGGTTATATGAATGCGGAATTCGGAATGCGGAATGCGGAATAATTTGCCAATACAGGCATATTCCGCATTCCGCATTCCGAATTCCGCATTATTCAATGACGATCTTTTGGTTCTTCACGTCCAGTTGACATTTCCTTGCTGAAAAGGATGCGTCCCATCATATCGACCACCTGAAGGGACGCACCGCGTGCGTCCGTAAGGACGATGATGTTGCCGTCGCTGACGAAGGCGAAGTCACCGTTGCTGAGGACGGACCCGGTGGCGAACGCCAGCTTGAAGCTGCTTGTTGTTTTTGGTGATGTTGAGGGTGAGGTTGGCGCTCTTGACTACCAGTGTTGTTTTCTCAATAAAAATCAAAAGCGACCTCTTGTAGGTCGCTTTTGATTCTTGTGGGGCCTGCCCCATGCGTCCCTACGGGATGATTAGGGCGGACACGCAGGTCCGATTATAGGGCGGACACATAGGTCCGATTATAGGGCGGACACGCAGGTCCGCCCCTACGGTTATTCGTCGCGTCTCTTCTTGAGGGCGTAGGCCGCGCCGAGGCCGGCGAGGACGAGGAGGCCGCTGCCGA
>CACZQL010000088.1 GCA_902783365.1 uncultured Bacteroidia bacterium
ATCCTCCAACCCGAGTTAGGCATTATTTACGATACCTTATTCTTGGAAAGCTCTTTAGGCTGCGACTCCACGGTCTATCTCACCCTGACCGTCACCGAAGGCCTCGAAACCTACTTAGAAGACCAAACTTGCGTTGGAGCGGACTATACCCTGAACGGTTTCAATATCCTCCAGCCTGAGTTGGGTATTGTTTATGATACCTTATTCTTGGAAAGCTCCTTAGGCTGCGACTCCACAGTCTATCTAACTCTCACCGTCACCGAAGGCCTCGAAACCTACTTGGAAGACCAGACCTGTGTCGGAGCGGACTATACGCTGAACGGTTTCAACATCATCGCTCCTGAAGAGGGTATCCTCTATGATACCTTATTCTTGGAAAGCATTATGGGTTGCGACTCCACGGTCTATCTCACCCTTACCGTCACCGAAGGCATGACCACCTACCTGGACGAACAAATCTGCGTCGGTAACGACTACATCGCCAATGGCTTTAGCATCATCGCCCCGGAAGAAGGAGTCATTCTCGACACCCTGTTCCTCCAAACTGCCACGAATTGCGACTCCACCGTCTATCTCACCCTCACTGTCACCCAGGGATTGTCCACCTATCTGAACGAAAAGACCTGCGTCGGCCACGACTATACCCTGAACGGCTTCCACATCATCGCCCCCGAAGAAGGCGTCGTTTTCGATACCCTCTTCCTCCAAAGCGCCCAAGGCTGCGACTCCACCGTGTTCCTGCAACTTGCTGTCGAACCTGTGCTCCCAGGCGATACCACCGTGGTGTCCGAGATGCCTTTCACCTGGTATGGTGAAACCTATTCGCTCTCCGGCGACTACCCACACACCCTCATCGATGGCTCCTACCTCGGATGCGACTCCATCGTCACCCTCCACCTCACCGTGCTGCCCACCCTGCCCGGCGACACCATCGCAATCACCTGCCAACCCTTCACCTGGTACGGTGACATCTACGACGTGTCGGGCGACTACTCCCACACCTTCATCGGCGGAAGCTACTATGGCCTCGACTCCACCGTGGTCCTCCATCTCCAAGTCATCCCCGTCCTCCCAGGCGACACCGCCGTCGTGACCTGTGAACCCATCCTATGGTATGGACAAAACTGCGACTCCACAGGCGACTATACCCATACCTTCATCGACGGTAGCTACCTCGGATGCGACTCCACCGTCACCCTCCACCTCACCGTCCACCAAACCTTCCAAACCGAATGGGAACACTCCGACTGCGGATTCTTCACCTGGAACGACACCACCTATATCGAGTCGGGCGACTATACACAGCATCTCTACTCACAATACGACTGCGACTCCGTCGTCACCCTCCACCTGACCATCTATCCCATCGTCTCCTACGAATGGTCCGACACCACATGCGAGCCATACCAATGGAACGACAGCCTCTATCTTGAATCCGGCGACTACATCCAATACTTCCAAACCACCCTCGGCTGCGACTCCATCGTCACCCTCCACCTATCCGTCGGCCACGAGGTTCAAACCGATACCCTCACCACCTGCTGCAACCTCTTCCAATGGCACGGACAAACCTTCGCCGAAAGCGGTCTATACACCGACACCCTCTACACCACCTTGGGCTGCGACTCCATCGTCACCCTCCACCTCTCCGTCGTCAACCCGCAAACCGAAATCATCGGCTACCAAGACGTGTTCTACGCATCCGACCTCTGGCACGGCATCTATCACTACTACCTCGTCGAGTCCACCGGCGTTGACCTTGGCCCCATCGAATGGCAATGCGACCAACCCAATTGGATTGTCACCCAAGACCCCGCCGACGACTTCCACTGCATGCTCCTCGTCAAGACCATTGGAACCGCTACCCTCACCGCCCATACCACCACCATCGCCGGTTGCGACGACCTCCTCTCCATCGAAATCAACGCCACGGAATACATCGAGGAAAAAGAACCCGACATCCACCTCTATCCCAACCCCGCCACCTCCGAAGTGACCATCGTGGCGCAAAACATGGTCTATGCCAAAATCATCAACGCCTACGGACAGGTGGTTAAATACGTCCAACCTGTCAACAACGACGCCACCACCATCTCCATCCAAGACCTGCGGCGGGCTATCTATTTTGTTGAGATTCATACACCCAAGGAAACTGTCATCGAACGACTGATCATCACGAAATGAGACGACTGAAATACATATTGCCAATTATCTTGCTGCTTCTCGGCACCACGGGATGCTTCCATAAACCCGATGAGACCATCGTGTTTCTAGGCCCTGAATCCTACGTCAAGTCCATCAAAGAAATCGTCCAAAATGACACCTGGGAAAACGACCTGCTCTCCCATCTCGACGGGGTCATCGAGGGCTATTTTCCGCCCAATATCGAAGGCGAGTACAAGATTAGCGAAAAACAGTTTGTTACCTCCAACTTCACCGACCTCTCGGATCACCTCGACATGTACCTCAAGGTGGAACATCAACACAACCGTATCGCGAGTGTCGATCTTTATGAGGGCGAGTCAGTCTATACCGATACCGCGTTCATCATGGGCAACCAACAGTGGTTCACCCTGTATTTCAAGGAGAAGCGGGAATTGGAGTACCAGGGGGTGCTGAACGCCCATCACCGTCTCGTGGTGATTTCGGGTCGTAAGGCCGACGAGGGCATCGCCAATCTCTATTTCGGGACCCTCATCCTCGACCCCGGCGAAAATGTGGATCCTTTGGTGGGCAGCTTCATCCCGGGTTGGTATTTTATTTACAAAGACAAAGACGGTCTGTCGGAAAACTGCGACTGGTTCAGCAGTCATCAAGAGGAGGGCGAAGAAGATGAATAAGAAGTGGTTGCTTTTGTGGTTGTTCTTCGTAGCTCTTGGCGTGTCGCAAGCCCAGGAGCATTTTTATCCTGCCCTTTGGCGCAACGATGCCGCTCTTTACGAGGGCCCGGTCTATGGCCTCAAAATGGGAGTCAACCTTCCGAGGATGTACTATTCCAACGTCAATCTAAGCCGCCTGCCTCACGACTTGGTGATTGTGCCTTCGGTGGGGGCATTTTTGGAGATCCCCTTCCTCCGTCCCTGTACGGTGTCGCCCGAAGTGTATTACCAGCAGCGAGGCGGCTCGTTCACTTATTTGTATGATGATCGAATCAAGGAAACCTATCGGCTTAATGCTCATTGTGTTTCCCTCCGCTCCCCGGTGTTTTTCTATTTCCCCATCTCCGACCGTGTAAAGCCCTACTTGTTTGTGACACCGGATCTCGGTTTTGTGTTTGGGGGCAAGACATCGCTTACCCATCCCAACCACGAGCTGCCCGACTATACGGTGGGTGTCAACTACTCCAATATAAAATATTGGAATTTTGGTGCTGTGGGCGGCCTCGGAATGCGTGTCAACATACCGCTTTCGGTGATCACCATCGTGCTCAAGGCGGATGCTGGCCTTAACTGGGGCTTTACGGACACGTTCTCCCGTTTTGAGCACTGGGGGGCAGCCATCCCCGTCAACCCAGTGCAACAATACGAAATCAACGACCGTCGTGTTTTCCGGAGCTTGGAACTTCATCTGAGCCTCGGCTACTTCATCAACAAGTACGATGCCTGCGGCACGTTCCAGTGATCTTTATCTTTGTGTCGTGAAACATGATTTAGGGTTACGTCAAATTGATGGATTGTGAGAAGAGAAATAGAGTTGTTAGACGGACAACATGGAGAAACGCATACAATTGGTGCTGACTTTAATCTTTCTCAAATAGCTCCATGTAATCCTTTCCTTCTGGTGTTTCAGGCAGAACCTCTTCCGAAACGACTGTGAAAACATACACCAACTCCTTCTCAGCCTTGGTCTCCCTGATATACTGTCGCTTCAGCGCCGGCTTCACCCCCGACAACCCCAGAACTTCCGCCATCTTCCGTTTCAGTGTTTTCTCTGGAGTTTCGCCAAACGCCACATGCCACCAGTAACGTCTCCTGACCTCTCCCTTGCCATCCATGACATGCAGATGCACGGCAGGGTGCAGGATCTTGTTCCCGCGGTGCAACTCCATATACAAAGCCCGTCCCACGATGTTGCCGCGCTCGTTGACAACGGGTAGGAACTCCATGGGATTCATCTCGGGTTCAAACCGATGGGGTTTGTGGGCCTTTGTGGATGGGTCTGACTCATCGTGTGGTGCGTCCTGCCGGGGCTTCGCTACTTGTGCGAGCTTTTCTTCGAGGGCTCCTGGACTTCGTCTTTCCGTGGCTGTCATGACTTCCTTAGTCGCCGCGGTTTCCATGGGTTTCACGCCCGTCACCTCCGTGAGTGTCATCGGCGTAAACGACACTTCCTCCACCATGATCTTTCCCGTGCTTCCCGACCCCTTCAGTTCGATGAGGTCTCCCGCTTTCTTCCCCGTCAGCAACTTGGCAATCGGCGAAGTAAATGACACGAGGCCTTTGTTCACATCGGCCTCATCGACGCCTACTATCCTTACCACACGCCCGTTGTAACGCACCCACGCCCCAAAGCTCACCGTGTCCTTGTTGGCCTTGGAGAGATCGACTTCCACGGCGCTATTAATACGACCAATGAGCAACTTCATCTTTGCCTCGATGAAGTTGCTCATGATGTAGTTGTCGCCTGCTTTGGCAAGCTCGGATTCAAGGCTTTTCAGCTCTTCGTTGAGCGCGGCAAGGCCTTCTTTGGTGACGTAGTTGGGCACGCCTTCGGGCAGATAGGCCCTCAGCGGCACCATCGGGATCTCTTCCTGATCGCCTTCTTTGATGAAACCCCTGCTCATCCGTGAAACCGGTGATTATTTGATCACCAACTCCTTGATGATGTTGTCGCACTTGCCCACCTTCTCAATGCACCAGAGCAGGTAGCGGGCATCCACACAGATAGTGCGCTGCACTTTCTGCTCGAAACTGAGGTCGCCGCTCATGGCCTCCCAGTTGCCGTCGAAGGCCAAGCCAATCAGGTTGCCCTCGCCGTCGATGACGGGACTGCCGGAGTTGCCTCCCGTGATGTCGTTGGTGGTGATGAAGTTGACCACCAGCTCACCATTCTCGTTGGCATAACGGCCGTAGTCTTTCCTGGCCACCAGGTCGCGCACGTCCTGCGGGATGTCGAACTCCCAGTTGCCCGGCACATACTTGGCCATCACGCCGTCCATGGTGGTGTAGTAGTTGTAGTTGACGGCGTCGGCGGCTTTGTAAGGCTCCACCGTGCCGTAGGTCAAACGCATCGTGAAGTTGGCGTCGGGGTAGAAGTTGCGGTCGCTCTGCATCTCCATCAAGCCTTTCATGTAAAGGCGCTCGCCGGCGTTGCCATAGTTTTGGGCTTCCTCGTAACGCTCATAAAGGCTTTGGTAGGACTCAACGATGTTGTACGACAGGGCATAGAGGGGATCCTTGCTCAGGTCTTTGGGACGTTGCAACCATTTCTCCAAACGGGCCGGGTCGGTGAACACGCTCTTTTGGAAGGCCTTGGCCACGTACTCGCTGAAGTCGCCACCGTTCTCTCTGCCGATACGAAGGATCTCGCTGGGCATCAAGTCGGCGGAGATGTTCTTGTAGAACAGGTTCAGCAGGGCCGCTGTCACGTCCTGGTCCAAGGCCATGTCGTAATCTTTGAAGAAGCTCTCTGCCATGGCTTTGTACCGTTCGGCGTAGTTCTTGATCCACTCTTTGTCGGCCTTGGCCACAATGGAGTCGTTGATGGAGCGGAACCTGCGGCTGAGCGCAATGGCCTCGCCACCGTTCCAGCCGGCCTCACGGTGATACACGAACGACTTCTGAATCGCGTCGAGGATGCGCCATTTTTTCTCGATGCCGTTGAAGATGTTGCCATACTCCGCCTTGCGTTTGGGGTCGGCGTTGACCCAGGCCTTGAAGTCCTCCTCCTGGGCGACACGGCGCTCATACACGTGGTTGCGCTTGAGTTGCTTCACCTGGCCGATATAGTATTTCCAGTAGTTCGACACGCTGGCCTGCTTCGAGGCGTATTGGATGAATACCTCCTGGTCGGCGTCCATGTGCTTGCGGTAGTTGTCGAGCTTGGTGGTGCGGCAGTCGATGATGGCCGGACCTTCTTCCTCAATGACGTTTTTCACCGTGTAGGAGGTGGAGTAGCGGTCGGTGCTGCCGGGATAGCCCAGAATCATGGCGTAGTCGCCGGGCTTCACACCGTCGAGGTTGATGGGCAGGAACCACTTCGACTTCATCGGGACGTTGTCGGGGGAGTAGTTGGCCGGGTTGCCTTCCTTGTCCATATACACGCGGAACACGTTGAAGTCGCCCTTGTGGCGCGGCCAGGTCCAGTTGTCGGTGTCGGCGCCGAACTTGCCGATGCCCCAAGGCGGGCAGCACACCAAACGCACGTCTTTGTATTCCACGTACTCGAACAGGATGAACTGGTTGCCGCTGTAGAAAGGCACAATCTCCACCTTGTGGAAAGGCTTGGTCTTGTAACCTTCCTCAAGGTTGCGGATGTTCTTCGCGACGATTTCCTCGCGCTCGGCTTCCGACATGCCTTCTTTGACACCGTACAACACGTTGTTGGTCATATCGGTGACTTTGTACAAAAACAGCACGGAGAGTCCAGGGTTGGGAAGTTCCTCGTCCTTGCTCTTCGCCCAAAAACCGTCGGTCAGGTAGTCATGCTCCACCGAAGAGTGTTTCTGCACATAGCTCAACCCGCAGTGGTGGTTGGTCAGCAGCAGTCCTTCAGGGGAGATGATCTCACCCGTGCAGCCCCCACCGAATTGCACGATGGCGTCCTTCAAACTGGGTTGGTTGAAGTCAAAAATCTGCTCGGCGGTGAGCTTGCAGCCCAAACGCTGCATCTCCGCCAGGTTCTGCCCATTCAACGAATAGGGCAACCACATGCCCTCGTCGGCTCTTGCCATCACTACCAACAGCATCAAGGCCAATAAAAATGTAACTTTTCTCATATTATTAATATTTATAACTCTCAACTCTAAACTCTTCAAAACGTTAGCTTCAATGCGCTTCGCAAGGTCCTCCGACTCCGGCGCTTTCTCAAAGGGGTGTCCAGTCACCTTTTCATAAAGCTCGATGTAGCGTTCCGACACGCTCTGTACATATTCGGGGGTCATCTCCGGCACCTGCTGGCCTTCCTTGCCTTGGAACCCGTTGGCCATGAGCCATTCGCGCACAAACTCCTTGGAGAGCTGCACCTGAGGCTCACCCTTGGCAAAACGCTCCTCATATTGGTCTGCGATGAAGTAGCGCGACGAGTCGGGCGTGTGGATCTCATCCATCAACACGATCTGGTCGCCAATCTTGCCGAACTCATATTTGGTGTCCACCAAAATCAAGCCCTGTTTGGCGGCGATTTCAGTGCCTCTTTGGAACAACTTGCGGGTAATGTCCTCAATCTGCACATAGTCTTTCTCGCTAATCAGCCCGCGACGGATGATCTCCTCACGGGAGATGTCCTCGTCGTGGCCTTCCTCCGCCTTGGTGGTCGGGGTAATGATGGGCTCGGCAAACCGTTGATGCTCCCTCATCCCGTCAGGAATCTCCACCCCGCAGATGGTGTGCTGTCCACTCTTATAAGTGCGCCACGAACTGCCTGTCAAATAACCTCTGATAATCATCTCGATGGGGAAGGGTTTGCACAACTTGCCGATGGTCACCATCGGGTCGGGGGTCGAAAGCTTCCAGTTGGGCACGATGTCAGCCGTTGCGTCCAAAAACATGGCGGCAATCTGATTCAACACCTGGCCCTTGAAAGGGATGCCCTCCGGCAAAATGACATCAAAGGCCGAAATACGGTCAGTTGCTACCATTACCATATATTTATTGTCAATAAAATAACAGTCACGAACCTTGCCGTGATATACTCCAGTTTGACCTGGAAAATGAAAATCTGTTCTTGTTAATGCTTTCATATCAGTTGTCAGTTTGCAGTTGTCAGTTTTCAGTTTTTTGTTCTCCGTTTTCAGTTTTTCGTTTGTACGCGTTCACGATGTCGGTGACGAGTTTGTGTCTCACCACGTCTTTGTCATCCAGGAAGATGAACTCGATGCCTTTCACATCTTTCAGCACCTCCATGGCTTCGGGGAGTCCCGATGGCACTTTGGGTGGCAGGTCGATTTGGGTGATGTCGCCAGTGACGATGAATTTGGCGGAGCGGCCCATGCGGGTGAGGAACATCTTGAGTTGGCTTCTGGTGGCGTTCTGGGCTTCGTCAAGGATCACGAAGGCGTGGTCCAGCGTGCGGCCTCTCATAAAGGCGAGGGGCGCGATCTCGATGGTATGGTCCTCCAAAAAGCCTTCAAGCTTGGCGGAGGGCAGCATGTCGCGCAAGGCGTCGTACAAAGGTTGCAGGTAGGGGTCCAGTTTGTCCTTCAAGTCTCCAGGCAGAAACCCCAGATGCTCGTCGGCCTCCACGGCGGGACGGGTCAGGATGATTCGCCTCACCAGTTTGGCTTTCAAGGCTCTCACCGCCAAAGCCACAGCCGTGTAGGTCTTGCCCGTGCCGGCAGGCCCGATGGCAAACACCAGGTCTTTCTGCTCCGAGGCCGCCACCATCCGCTTCTGGTTCGCCGTGATGGCCTTGATGGGCATCCCCCCGCGGCCAAACACCAGCACATCGCTCTCCGACATCTTCTGCTGCAACTCGGTGTCGCTGTTCGAGAGCATCACGTCCTCAATGTCCTTGTCGTCAATCTTGCCCTTCCGCTCCAACTGCAACGTCAGCATCTCGTAGCGGCTGATGAAATGTTCTATCTCCTCTTCCTCGCCCATCACCTTGATAAAGTCCCCACGGGCAATGATCTTCAACTTGGGAAACAGGTTTTTCACCTTGTCCAAGTACTTGTCGTTGGGGCCGTAAAGGTCTTTCGGGTCCACATTTTCTATCTGGAGTATCTGCTCGGCCATCTTTGTTGGTATTTTTTTGCAAAGGTAATGAAATGTTCATTCTCTTTTTCCATTATTTGTGTTATCTTTGCACTTTGAATGAAAAAAATTTCAAAATGGCTATCATCACGTTGACCAGCGATTGGGGTACGTCCGACTATTATTCCGCGGCGGTGAAGGGGGTCATCCTGTCACAGATGCCGAATGTCACTATCGTTGATATTACTCACAATATCAGTCCGTTCAACATTGCCCAAGCGGGTTTCACGCTGCGTAATTGTTACAAAAACTTCCCTGAAGGCACCATTCATATCATCGCGGTGGAGACCGTCGAGTCCAAAAACAAACCCCATGTGGTGGTGAAGGCCGACGGCCATTATTTCATCTCTACCGACAACGGGATTTTCAGCCATATCCTCGACCATGGCTTCGAGGAGGCGGTGCTGCTCGATGTCACCCAAGACACCGACTACTACACCTTCAGCACCCGCGACCGTTTCGCCAAAGTGGCGGTCATGCTGGCCCAAGGTACCCCGCTCTCCCAAATCGGGCCCCGCCGCGAACGGCTCTACGACGGAGGCACCTTCAACCCCGTCGTCAAAGGCAACATGATCGAGGGCATCGTGATGCATATCGACTCCTACGACGACCTCATCACCAACATCTCCAAAGAGCTGTTCGAACAGGTGGGGAAGGGCCGCGACTTCATCATCAAAGTCAAAGGCGACCTCTATACCATCGACGAGATTTCCGAGAGCTACGACGACGTGGACCATCTCGACCCCTGCGCCTTCTTCGGCACCCACGGCTACCTCGAAATCGCCCTCAACCACGCCAAAATGGCCTCACTTTGGGGCATCGACATCCGCTCTACCATCCAGGTGGTCTTTGAAGACTAATGCCAAGAACTTCCAGAGAATCAATCCTATAAGGATCCCCAATACGGCACCGCATACAATATCGCCCGGATAATGCACGCCGATGTAAATCCGTGTGTAGGACGAGATCAAAGCCCAGCCATACAAGGTCCATCCCACCCAACGGTACGACCTCCGCAACACCGCCATCAAGAAGGCCGCGATGGCAAAGGTGTTGGCGGCATGTGACGACACAAAACCGTATCTCCCTCCCGCCAAACCTCGCGGCAAATGCACCAAGCCCTCCAACTCAGGATTGTAACAAGGCCTTAACCGTTGAAACAAGGGCTTGCACACATGCGCCGACAGCTGGTCGGAGCATAACACCACTACCGCCACCGCCAAAAAGACCCACACACTCCGCCTGCCGAATTGCCGAATCACCAAATAGGCCCATAATAAATAAAGAGGTATCCAGGGCCACATCTCCGTCAAGGCCACCATCACCGGATCCAACCAATCGGCATGAATCCCGTTCAACCATAAAAACAACCGTGTGTCTAATGAGGCCAATGTTCAGTTAATCAGTTGTTCAGTTAATCAGTTGTTCAGTTAATCAGTTGTTCAGTTAATCAGTTGTTCAGTTTTCAGTTTCCTTATTGAGGGTCAGCCAAATCAGGTCTTTGAGCTCGTCTATGCCTTTGCCAATGACGGAACTGATGAACACATGCGGCACCTTCTTCGGTAGATGCTTTTTGATCTCCTTGATGGTGTCATCGTCCACCAAATCGATTTTCGTGATGGCCAGGATACGGTCTTTGTCCATCAACTCCGGATTGTATTTCTTCAGCTCGTTGAGCAAGATGTCGTATTCCCTCTTCACGTCCTCGGAGTTGGCGGGTACCATGAAGAGCAGGGTGGAGTTTCTTTCGATATGTCTTAAAAACCTGATACCCAATCCCTTGCCTTCTGCCGCTCCTTCAATGATACCGGGGATGTCGGCCATGACGAAGCTGCGGTGGTCGCGGTAGCTCACAATGCCCAAATTAGGCACCAGGGTGGTGAAGGGGTAGTCGGCGATTTCGGGTTTGGCCGCCGACACCACGGAGAGCAGGGTGGACTTGCCCGCGTTGGGGAATCCCACCAGGCCCACGTCGGCCAAGAGCTTCAGCTCCATGACGATCCAGGCTTCCTGTGAGGGTTCGCCGGGCTGCGAGAACTTGGGTGCCTGCATGGTCGCGCTCTTGAAGAAGGCGTTGCCCTTGCCGCCGCGCCCGCCTTTGAGCAGCACGACGGTCTGCCCGTCCTCGGTGATCTCGCCCAACATCTTGCGGGTCTCGGCCTCGTAGGCCACCGTCCCCAAAGGCACGTCGATATACACGTCCTTTCCGGCGGCGCCGGTAAGTTGGTTGCTGCCTCCCGGAACCCCGTCCTCGGCCATCAGGTGCTTGGTGTAGCGCAGGTGCAGCAAAGTCCACATCTGGGCGTTGCCCCGCAACACGATGTTGCCTCCACGGCCACCGTCGCCACCGTCGGGCCCGCCTTTCGGGATGTATTTCTCGCGCCTGAAATGCATGGCACCCGCGCCTCCCTTGCCCGAACGGCAAAATATCTTCACATAGTCAACGAAATTTGAACTCGCCATAGCCAATAGGGTATTAATAAGGTGTTTGTTTTTAGAAAGAGTCGATGTATTCCACCGCGTCGTAGTCGATCTCGTCCTTCTCGCAGTTGAAGTTCAAATCGACGCCGGGTGCCGTGGGTTTCGGGAAGTCGCCCTTGCTGACGTTGAGCGACTTGTCGGCATATACTTTCTGCATGTATAGTCCCCAGATAGGCAGGGCGGTACGTGAGCCTTGCCCCAGCTCGGTGCTGCGGAAATGCACGCTGCGGTCCTCGGCCCCCACCCACACGCCGGTGGTCAGGTCAGGCGTGATACCCATGAAGTAACCGTCGCTCTGGTTCTGCGTGGTGCCGGTCTTGCCGGCAATGGGGTTGTTCAACTTGTACATGTACCTCAGTCGTCCGCCGGTACCGCTCTGCACCACGCCTTTCATCAGCTCCACCATCTTGTAGGCGGTCACCTCGCTCATGGCCTCCGACTCTTCCGGCGCGAAACGTTCCACCACGTTGCCGTTCTTGTCTTCGATCTTCGTGATGTACATCGGCTTGATATAGACGCCCTGGTTGGCAAAGGTGCTCATGGCCCCCACCATCTCGATGAGCTTCAAGTCGCACACGCCAAGGCAGATGGCCGGCACGGGGTCGATGTGCGACTCCACGCCCATGCGTCGCGCCATGGTGATGACGGCCTGCGGACCGAAACGGTTCATCAGGTAAGCCGAGATCCAGTTGTTCGACTGGGCCAAGGCATATTTCAAGGTCACCTCCTCGTTCACATGCTTGCCGCCCGCATTCCTCGGCGACCAGAATTTGCCGTCCTCCAACTGGATGTTGTAGGGAATGTTGGGAATCTTGGTGCAGGGGGTGTATTCGCCCTCCTGCATGGCCAGCGAGTACAGGAAAGGCTTGAAGGTGGAGCCCACCTGACGCTGCGCCTGGGTCACATGGTCGTATTTGAAGAAACGGTAGTCGATGCCGCCCACGTAGGCCTTCACATGGCCGGTGTGCGTCTCAATCGAGACCAGGCTCGCTTGCAGGAACCACTTGTAGTAGCGTATCGAGTCCATCGGGGTCATCACCGTGTCAATGGGACCGTCCCACGAGAACACCGTCATCTCCACAGGCGTGTCGAACACCACTTTGATGGAGTCCAACGGCATCCCGGCGTTCTTCAACGCGCGGTAACGGTCGCTGCGTTTCATGGAGGTCTCCATGATGTTGTCGATCTTGTCCTTGTCGTTCAACGAGAACGGGGCGTTCTTCCTGCCTTCCCAATGTTTGAAGAAGCTGGGCTGGAGGCTTCCGCCCACAAATTCCTTGACGGCTTCCTCGGCGTAACGCTGCATCCTCGAGTCGATAGTGGTGTAGATCTTCAGACCGTCGCGATAGATGTTGTAGGGCCTTCCATCAGCGCGGAGATGGGTCTTGGCCCACTCGGTCAGCTCTTTGCGGAGATACTCGCGGAAATAGGTGGCTTGGCCGGTGTTGTGGTCCATCACCCCGAAATGCGACATGTCGATGGGAATCTGCGAGATGGAGTCGTATTGCTCGGGGGAGAGGTACCCGTTTTTCTGCATCGCCTTCAACACCAGGTTGCGGCGGCCCAAGGCGCGGTCAGGGTTGCGCACCGGACTGAATCGGGTAGGGGCGTTCACCACCCCCGCCATCAACGCCGACTCCTCAATGTTCAGCGACTTGGGGTCCTTGTCGAAGAAGGTCTTGGCCGCCGAACGGATGCCGTAGGCGTTGTGGCCGAAAGCCACCGTGTTGAGGTACATGGCGACAATCTCCTCCTTCGAATAGTTGTATTCCAGCTTCACTGCCGTAATCCACTCCTGGAACTTGCGGATCACCAACCGCACCGTGCTCAGGTTCTCGTCGCGGGGAAACAGGTTCTTCGCCAACTGCTGGGTGATGGTGCTGCCGCCTCCCTTCTTGTTGCCCGTCATCACGCCGAAGGCCACACGGAACAGCGACTTGCTGTCGATGCCCGAGTGCTTCTCAAAACGCTCGTCCTCGATGCTGATCAAGGCCTGGGGCAGGTAAGGGGAGAGGTCGCTGTAAACCACGTTGGAACGATTCTCCACGAAATAGCTGCCCAGCACCTTCCCGTCGCACGAGATAATCTGGGTGGCCAGGTTGGTCTGCGGATTCTCCAACTCCTCGAAGGTGGGCATCACCCCAAACGCGCCTTTCGCCACGCAAAAGAAAAACAGGACGATGAATGCCAAAAAGGAGCCAAAGAGGATCCACAGCACCTTGACGGCCTTCGTGCCGTCATCGCCTTTCGTCGTTTTCTTCTTTTTCTTCTTGTCTTGCATATCGGATGGATTATGGTTGCTTCTCTATGAAAATGCCGATGTCGGAAACGCCCTTCAACACAGGCTCCCGCATGGCTTGCTCTATCTCAAAATGGTAGGCCCCCTTCAAAGGAAACCTCAAACGGGGATTCAGCGTGATGCGCAAATCCCTCATGCTCCCGCTGCCCTTGCCAATCCATTGGCCCTCGGGGGTGGCCAACAGGCATTGTATGGTGTCGTGCGTGACGTTGCCGTTGGGCATCTCGGTGTGCAAAAACACGTAGAGGTTGCTGTAGCGGTAGTTCTCCAAATGCCTCAAACCCAGTCCGAAAGCATAGACCCCCAAGGTGTCGTCCACGTTCACGTCAAACGACGCCCGGTTGCCAACTTCCCAGGCCGCCTCGGGAATCACCACCCTTTGGTCAAACCCCTTGCTGCCACATCCAAACAACATGGCGACAGCTACCATCAATAGGAACCCTTTCCTCCTCATCTTCTTACTTCTTACTTCTGTCTTCTGTCTTCTATCTAATCGCTCATCTTCTTCAAATCACCCTCGCTGTATCCCTCGTTGGTGTTGGTGTGCTGCTCCTTGATCACGGCATAGTCCTCCAGTTTCTCGGGATGGGTGCCTTTTTTGTTCAACTCGATGATTTCCTTTACCTTGGCGATGGGAATGGCCATGATGTTGCTCTTGTCGGTGGCGTAGGAGTACCACATGATGCCCTTGAACACGTCGTTCTTTTGGAACAGGGCGTCACCGTTCTTGAACTTCAGCACGATGTTCGAGTCAGGGAACTCCTTCAGGGCCTCCACGTAAGCCTCATACTCGTAGTTGAGGCAGCATTTCAGCTTGCCGCATTGTCCGGCGAGTTTCTGGGGGTTGGGCGAGAGTTGCTGGATGCGCGCCACGTTGGTGGTCACACTCTGGAAGTCGCTGATCCAGGAGGCGCAGCACAGCTCGCGTCCACACGACCCGATGCCGCCCAGCTTGGCCGACTCCTGCCTCACGCCGATCTGCCGCATCTCGATGCGGATGTGGAACTCCTCGGCCAGCTTCTTGATGAGCTCCCTGAAGTCCACTCGCCCGTCGGCGGTATAATAGAAAATGGCTTTCGTCTTGTCTCCTTGGTACTCGATGTCGTTCAGCTTCATCTCCAGGCCAAGATTCTCGGCTATGGTTCTTGTGCGATATAAAGTACTGTCTTCCAATGCGATGGCGGATAACCATTTCTCCACGTCACTCTGTTTCGCACGACGATATACTTTTTTCATCTCCTCAATGGGGGTGCGGTAGCGCTTGCGTTTCAGCTGGCGATGGGCCATCTCGCCCACCAGCGTCACAATGCCGATGTCGTGCCCAATGGCGGCTTCCACCGCCACAATCTCGCCCTCATGCAGGTCAAGCTCTTCGGGATAGGTGTAAAAGTCCTTGTGGTCGTTCTTGAACCGCACCTCCGCGATGAGCGGCGTGCCCTCCACGGGAATCCCCTCGTAGTCCTTCAACCAGTTGAACTCGTTCAGCTTGCTGCCACTGTGGTTCAACACCGGCTGGCCCGCAATGTACTCTCCCTTGAACTTGCAACATCCCCGGTTGAAAACGGGATCCTTCAAACTGGGCTTCGATTCCACTCTCCTCTTGATATATTGTTCTTCTTCCATGCTGTTCTACGTTAAAATTGTGTCAAAAAACTTGCAAAGATAGCAATTTTTTTAGTTACTTTGCTCCCAAATTTTTTTCTGCCGTATATTAATAGTATTAACCATAAAAAGCATTGTATCATGAAAGGTGGACTTTTATTATTCCTCATCATCATTGGCGGCGGCATCCTCTGGGGTGTGAGCGCCTACAATAACTTGGTTTCCAAACAAGAAACCGTTGAACAGGCAGTCGGCGATGTCCAAGCCGCCTACCAAAAGCGCGCGGACCAAATCCCCAACGTGGCCGTCACCGCCAAAAAATACGCCGACTACGAAATGGAAGCCTATACCAACATCGTCGAAGCCCGCGCCAAAGCCACGGCCACTACCATCGACATGTCGAACCTCGACGATAAACAACTCGCCAACTACCAAAAGGTGCAGGACGAATTGATGAAAACCATGAGGGCCAACCTCAACGTCATCGTGGAACGCTATCCCGACCTCAAGGCCAATACCCTCTACCTCAACCTCCAGTCAAGCATCGAGAGCTGCGAAAACCTCATCGCCACCGAACGTCGCAACTTCAACGACAAGGCCAAAGACTATAACCAGTTCCTCCGCCGCTTCCCCAACAACATCGTCGCCGGCATCTTCAACTTCGAGAAAATGCCTTACTTCCAAGCCTCCGAAGGCGCCGAAAACGCCCCCGATGTCAAGTCAATGTTGGAATGACATAGATTGTTACGTAATGAATAATGCACTTTAAATATGAAAAAAACATTTCTATTTCTGTTGGTGATGCTCTCCGCTTTGGGTAGGATTTGGGCCCAGGATGTCTATTCCGTGGGCTACCGCATGACGGAGGACAGCCTCAAGGAATCCGTCATCTACCGCAACGGCGAACTGCTCTACAACAGCGCCGGCACCATGAACCAATTCTCCAATGCCGTTTGCCTGGCCCCCGACAACAACTTGTTCTGGGTCAACAACGTGACCAACCCCGACGGCTCCGCCAACTATGCCGAAATCCATCAGAACAACGCCAACTGGTTCTGGACCCTCTTCGACTCGGGAACGCATATCCATAGCCTCTACTGGTACAACAGCTTTGACAATGACCCGCAAAACAACCTCTATGCGGCTGGTTGCACTACCAATGGCGATACCGTCCCCTATGCGGTGGTCTGGCGCGGCAACGCACCCACACCCCTCTTCACCCCCGATCACGGCTACAGTATCCAGTCGGCAGCCAACGATGTCGTCGTGTCCCAAGGCGACAACGGCAACGCCCAAGTCTTCTATTGCGGCTACGTCACCGACACCCTCTTCCAAAAACACGCCACCGTCTGGCACAACAACGAGGTGCTGTTTACCCTCTCCGACAACTACTCCGAAGCAGTCAGCCTGGCTTGCTATCACGGTCATGTCTATACCCTGGTGAACGAAATCGACACCACCACCTTAAATAATGTGGTCAAAGTCTATATGGATTCGTTTGTTTTGGGGTCGCTCTCCGACCCGAACTACCCTGCCGAAGCCTATCAGATCAAAGTGGACGGCGGCGATGTGTATGTCAGTGGTTGGATGAACACTCCCGACAACGCCGTCATCTGGAAAAACGCTATTCCCTATTCTTATTACAGCTACCAATACGGCGAAGCCAAGAGCCTCGATATCACCGCCGATGGTGTCTTTTTCACGGCCATCTACGAATCGGTTCCTTGCGTCGTCATGGGCGGCGAGGTCCTTTACACGCTCGATGACGCCACGGAACTGCTCGATGTCACCGTCTCACAGTCCTGCGGGGACGGCGAAGTGCGCATGTTGCCCTACTTCGAAGGCTTTGAGATTGGCGAAACCGACTGGAACTGCTGGACGGTCCTTGATGAAGGCAGCAACTTCGACCTCGATGGATATGTGGCTTACACTACCTACTGGCAACGCCTGGGCAATGGCAATGAGTCTCTTCCCTTCGAAGGCAACCACTGCGCCGCTCACCTGTTCCACCCCCAAATCGACCAGGAAGGCTGGCTCATCAGCCCCCGGTTTTACCTGAATCCCAACCGCGATTTCACCACCCTCACCTTCCAATCGGCCGAACGCGACGCCATTGCCTACTTCGCCTACGAAAGCGTGATGATCTCCACCACCGGCACCAACCCCTCCGACTTCATCGAAGTGTGGAGCCCCGACGATTACTCCGAAGAATGGAAAGAGGTCTCCATCGACCTCTCTGACTTCCAAGGCGAACTCGTGTATATCGCCTTCAGATATGCCGGCGTGGATGCCCATAACTGGCTCATCGACAACATCAGCCTCGAAGAAGCCGACTACGAGTTCTGCGAGCCTGTCAGCACCTATCCCTTCATCGATGATTTCGAGGATGAGGACCTGAGCTGCTACTACGTGGTGGATATCGACCAAAGCGGAAACCACGCCTACTGGCAACTCACCAACGACAGCACTTTCGGCCAAGGTACCGTGCTTTATCACCCGAGAGGGGAGGAGGGCGTGTTCCAGGAAGGCTGGTGCATCACCCGACCCTTTGTCCTGAACGAGGGAAAAGACTACAACTTCGCCTTCTCGAGCTATGTCTTTGAAAGCGGTGACGACATGGGCAACAGCGTCTGGATCGCCGTCGATACGGAAAACCCCAGCCCCGGCGATTTCACCACCTGCCTCTGGACCGATTCGGATTTCGTGAACGACTGGGTTGATGTCAACATCGACCTCAGCAGCTACGCCGGCCATACCGTCCACCTGGCGTTCAAATATGAAGGTACCTACGCCCACGGCTGGTGCATCGACAACCTCTCCATCGACGAAAGCGAACCCACTTTCGTCATCACGGTCAACACCAACAACCCCCAATGGGGCTACGTCTTTGGCGGCGGCACCTATGGCATGGGCGCTACCTGCACCTTGGGAGCCATCCCCGTCACTGGCTATGACTTCGTGCATTGGACGAAGGAGGGCGAGGTGGTCTCCACTTCGCAGACCTATTCCTTCACGGTGACTGAGGACGCCACCTACACCGCCGTGTTCGAAGAGCATATCGTGCAATACTTCACCATCAACACCGCGGTCACTCCTGTGGGTGCGGGCGAAGTCACCGGCGGCGGCACCTTCGCCGACGGCTCCACCACCTTCCTCGTCGCCACCCCCAACGAGGGCTGGTATTTCCAGCAATGGAATGACGGCAACACCGAGAACCCGCGTATGATTACTGTCACCGGCAACGCCACCTATACGGCCATTTTCGCCCAGCTCGAATACGAACTCACCGTGGTCGCCAACCCTGAGGTGGGTGGCACGGTCACGGGCGGCGGCTTATACCATTACGGCGACGTGGTGCAACTCACCGCCGTCCCCGCCCAGGGATTCGAGTTCGAGTCCTGGAACGACGGCTCGACGCTCGCCTCCCGTGTGGTGACGGTTTACTCCGCCGCCACCTACATCGCCACCTTCGTGCGGCCCGGCGTCACCTACTACACCGTCACCGCCGAACCCAACGACCCCAACCTCGGTTCGGTGATTGGCAGCGGCAGCTATCCCGAAGGCGTCATGATCACCCTTACCGCCATCCCCAAAGAGGGCGCCAGATTTACCCAATGGAGCGACGGCACCCTCAAAGATGTCCGTAACCTCGTCGTTACCGAAGATATCACCCTCATCGCCTATTTCGAGTCCGAAGAGCTCTATACCCTCAACGTGGTGTCGCTGAATCCCGATATGGGCACCGTCACCGGCAGCGGCACTTATCAAGTCGGCACGGAGGTGATCATCGAGGCCATCCCCAACGAAGGCTGCTACTTCGACGGCTGGGATGAGGACAACAGCCTCGAAAACCCGCGCACGGTCGTTGTGGAAGGCGACGCCACCTATAGCGCGCGTTTCAAACCCATAGAAGAGGATTACTTCACCCTGACGGTGATCTACAACCCCAACGAAGGCATCGTGCTAGGCGGCGGCAACTACGCTCCTGGCACTTCCGTGACCGTGGAGGCCATCCCCAACGTCGGGTATGAGTTCGCCAACTGGAACGATGGCGTCACTGACTTTGTGCGCACCGTGGTGCTCAACAGCGACCTCACCCTTCAGGCTTTCTTCGTCCCGACCTCTGTCGGCGAGGACGCCCAAACCACTGTGGGGGTCTATCCTAACCCGGCCAGCAACAAGGTCTTCTTCACTGGTATTGAGGCCGAGACCCAGGTGGACATCTACGATGTGGCGGGTGCTTTGGTCAAAACCGCTATCGTCTCCCCGAATCAAGAGGTGCCTCTCGGCGACCTGCCTCCAGGGGCTTATTTCGCTCGGGTCAACAACACCTTCGTGAAGTTCATGCTCCAATAAAAAAAAGCCCGCGATCGCGGGCTTTTTTTATTGACAGGGTTGATGGGTTTACAGGGACTCGTACCTTGGTGAGAAAGTGTCTCCCAAACTCACGTCGCCGGTACGGATGCCTTTCTTCAGCCATCTCGAACGCTGCTCCGAGGTGCCGTGGTTGAAGGTCTCCGGAGCTGTGCGCCCGTAGGCCTGCTTTTGCAGGTAGTCGTCGCCAATCTTCGAGGCGGCGTTCAGTGCCTCTTCAATGTCGCCGTCCTCCAACGAGCCGAACATCCTGTTGTCGTGGTAGGCCCACACACCGGCGTAGAAGTCGGCTTGCAGCTCCAAACGCACGCTGGTCTGGTTGTAGCCCTTGGTGTTCTTGCCGTACTGGGCCATCTGCTGGTGGGCGGCGTTCAAGGTGCCCAACAGGTACTGCACATGATGCCCCACCTCGTGCGCGATGACGTAGGCGTAGGCAAAGTCGCCGTCAGCCCCGATCTGGCGTTTCATGCTTTTGAAGAACTCCAGGTCGAGATACACCGTCTGGTCGGCGCTGCAATAGAAGGGGCCGCCCGCCGAAGTGGCGTTGCCGCAACCCGAACTCACCGCATCGGAATAGACCACCATCTTGGGAGGGATGTAGGTCTTGCCCATCTTCCTAAATTCCTGAGTCCAAACGTCTTCGGTGCCGGCGAGAATCTGTTTGCAGAACTGCATCAGCTCCTGGTCCACTTGGCTGTAGTCCTGATCCTGTGTGTACTCGGTCTGCGTCTGGTTCATTTGCATTACCTGACTGGGGTCGCCACCTAAAAGACTGATTAACAAATAAATAATAATACCACCGAGGCCGATGCCTCCGGCAGCTGCCGCCGTTTTTCTACCACGGCGGTCTTCTACGTTGGTGCTTTCTCTGCGTCCGTCTAATTTCATGATGCTATTGTTTTGGATTGATGGCACAAAAATAGAAAATATTGTGGGATGTTGTCTATTTGTCATTAGGTAAAAATACGTAATTTAACGTTTTTTTGTGTTTTTTCACCTCCAAATGTTTTTTTTGTCGGAGAATATTTGTAGGTTTGCAAGTGAAAAATACAATTATCCATTATTAATATGTATAACTAAAATTTATTATTATGAGGAAACATTTACTTATTTTAGTGTGCTTGCTGGCGATAGCCGGCGTGAGCTTGGCCCAGGATGTCTATTCCGCGGGCTATTACACAAACCAGAATGGCAAAAACGAAGCCGTCTTGTTCAAAAACCAGGAACGGATTCATGTATGGGGCGAAGGCACCGATAACTATGACTACAACTCCACTTCCGTCCTTGTTGATCCTTACACGGGTGATGTTTATTGTACCAAGAATGTCAAGAACTCGAATGGTGAACCCATGTATGGTGACATCATGAAAGGGAGCGATTTTTTTATGAATACCCCCTCTAGTTCAAGGAACTATATCAATCAGTTGTATTGGCACAAAACGCCTACTGATTCAAACCCGAATGCGAGGATTTTTTCCGCAGGTTACCGTCTCGGAAGCGACAATAAACGTTATGCGACTGTTTGGCGTGGCGGGGATGCTACTCCTATGTTTTCTCCGGATTTCGAAAGCGGTAACGAATCACAGGCTTACGATGTTTGTGTCTTTTTAAATAGTGAGTATGACATCAGTGTGCTTTATTGTGGCTATGTTTATGAAGGTTATACTCGTCATGCAACGGTTTGGAAGGATGATGCTTTATGTTACACCTTATCAACTAATTATTCTTATGCCGTCAGCATGGATTATTATGACGGCTCGGTTTATACGTTAGTCAACGAAACGGATCCCTCCGTAAATGAAACCGTTATTAACGTGTATAAAAACGCAACGCTTCTCTATACCCTCACGGATGTGTCAGAAACCGCCAATGGTTACCAGATAAAGGTGGACGGCGGTGATGTGTATGTGTGTGGCTATGGTGTCTCCAGAGCCCAATACGTTTGGAAAAACGGTCAGCCATACTATACCATGGGATACGGTGGATATTGTCCGTCATTGGATGTGACCACCGAAGGGGTGTATGCGGCGCGTGTCTCCTATGACGAAGCCACCATCTATCGGGACGGAACCGCCCTCTATTCATTAGATAGGGAAAAGTGCTCCTATGTTTCTGATATTGCCGTTCCCGAGTTTTGTGAGTTGGATGCAATCGGTACACTGCCTTTCTACGAGGGCTTCGAGATGGGCAATACCCAATGGATTTGCTGGACCACCGAAGACGAGATTGGTGGATATGGAGGCAACCTCAATTTTAACACTACTGGTACGGAAGAATATGCCTCCTACTTCCACCGCTATGGCTCTAATCCCGACGCTTCCTATAATCATATTCTTCCCGCCTCGGGCGATTATTGCGTGAAGCATAGATTCAATGGCTCCTATGACCAGGAAGGTTGGCTCATTTGGCCCCAGAAATTCTTCCTGCAAAACGGTCGTACCACCCTGCTGACCTTCAAAACCATGGAAGAGTACGCAAATGATTATCAATATGAAGGAGTATATATCTCCACTTCAGGAACCAATCTTTCCGATTTTAACGAAGTATGGACCCAGTCAGCCCCCAGTATGTCATGGGAAACCGTTACCATCGATCTCGCAGATTATCAAGGACGATATGTCTATATCGCCTTCAAATACAAAGGTAACAATGCCCACAACTGGTATATTGACGACATCAGCCTTACTGAGGAATACGAATTCTGCGAGGCTATCCAAGAATATACCTACTATGAAGACTTCGAAAGCCAAGATGCCCACTGCTACTATCTGCTTGATATGGATCAATGTGGCGACAATACCAACTGGGTCATCTCCGAAGAGGGTTCTGCCAATAATGGCTACAATCTGAATCATCCTTGGGGTCCGCAAAATCACCCGCAGGAAGACTGGTGCATTACCCGTCCTTTCGACCTGCCAGCGGGTTACGCTTACACCCTCAGGTTCATGACCAAAATCCAATCGTCGGGTGCCAACATGAGCAATTCCGTATGGGTCGCTGTTGACAAGTCCAATCCTCAACCCTCAGACTTTGTCGAGGTATGGAACCAAACCGACCTGCCGACAGCTTGGAACTCCGTGAATATCAACCTTAGCGAATTTGCGGGCCATAAGATTCATATCGCATTCAAATACACTGGTACTTATGCCCATCGATGGTTCATCGACGACATCAACATCTACCAGGACGTGCCTCAATATGTCATTACGGTCAACTCCAACAACGTGAACTGGGGTACCGTCACTGGCGGCGGTCAGTTCTTCGAAGGTGCCACCATCACCATCCAGGCCACCCCCAACGACGGTTACGATTTCCTGAAATGGACCAAGGACGGCGAGGAGGTCTCCACCTCACAAGACTATACCTTCACCGTCACTGAAAACGCCACCTACACCGCGGTGTTTGGCGAACATGCTGTCGAATACTACTCCATCACCACGGGCGTCACTCCCATGGAATCCGGCTCCGTCCAAGGCGGCGGCACTTACGCCGCCGGCACTTCCGTGTTCCTCCTCGCTCAGCCTAACACGGGTTGGTACTTTGTGAATTGGACCGACGGTGTCACCGACAACCCGCGTGAAATAACCGTCAATGGCAATGCCGCCTATGTCGCGCGCTTCGCCCGCCTCGATTATACCATCGAGGTGGTGGCCAACCCCGCCGAAGGCGGTACCGTCACCGGCGGCGGCACTTACCACTATGGCGATGAAGTCCAACTCACCGCCACCCCCGCCGAGGGTTATGAGTTCTTTGCCTGGGACGACGGTCTGACCCTCCCCGAACGTACTGTCACCGTCATCGAAAACGCCACCTACACCGCCACCTTCACCACCAGCGCGGCCCCGATGTTCACCATCACCGCCGAACCTAACGACCCGAACCTCGGCATCGTCACCGGCGGCGGCACCTACCCCGAAGGCGCTGTGGTTACCCTTACCGCCACCCCGATTGACAACGCCGTGTTCACCCGCTGGAACGACGGCCTTGAAGAGCCTGTCCGTTCCATTACCGTCACTCAAGACGCCACCTATACGGCTTACTTCGAGCCCGTGCAGGAATACACCATCACCGTCATGTCCATCAATCCCGAAATGGGCACGGTCATGGGCGGCGGCACCTTCATGGCCGGCACCGAAATCATCATCCAGGCCATCCCCAACGCCGGCTTCTACTTCAGCGGCTGGGACGATAACAACTTCGACAACCCGCGCACCATCACCGTCACCGGCGACGCCACCTACAAGGCCAGCTTCTCGGCTCAGCAAGTCGAGTACTACACCCTTAACGTCATCTGCAACCCCAACGAAGGTACCGTGATCGGCGGCGGCGACTACGCCCCCGGCACCTCCGTCATGGTGGCCGCCATCCCGGCTCAAGGCTTCCAATTCACCTCCTGGAACGACGGTGTCACCGACAACCCGCGCAACGTGGTCGTCAACAGCAACATCACCCTCGTCGCCTTCTTCTTCCCAACCTCCGTCGATGAAAACAACGCCGTCGCCCTCGGCGTTTATCCCAACCCCACCCGCAACACCGTCGTCTTCACCGGCATCGACGACCATACCCAAGTGAGCATCTATAACGCCTTGGGCGCCCTCGTCAAAACGGTGACCACCTCCGCCAACGAAGAAGTCAACATCAACGACCTGTCCTCAGGCCTCTATTTCGCTAGAGTCAACAACTCCTACGTGAAATTCGTGGTCTATTGATGCTGCACTGCCGCATGACCTTTTTTGAATAAAAATGAAATTCCGCTCGGATTATCGGGCGGAATTTCTTATTTTTGTCCGATTTTATCATCTTTAAAACTCAAATCCTATGATAGTTTACGTAAACGACACTCCTACAAAGACTTACTACGGAGCAAAAGTGAAATCGGCCGTCATGGCTTATTTCAGAGACCACAACATCTCACCCAAGACCCCCATCAAAGAGGTCAGGGACGCCTACGGCAACCTCATCGCCCTCGACGGATCCATTCGCGCCAACTCCAAAATCTATTTCAAGCTATGAGAAAGTCCTTCGCCGCCATCCTTGTTGTGACGATGGCTTTGGGGCTGTTCAGCTGCCAGCCCAAGGTGTCCAAATTGTATGTCGCCTCCATCAACGACATGCACGCCAATATCGACAACATGCCCCTGCTCGCCTCCGCGGTTGACAGCCTCCGGGCTTTGTATCCCGACATGCTGCTCTTCTCGGCGGGCGACAACCGCACGGGCAACCCCATCAACGACCGCACACCCCATCCCGCCACCCCCATGGTCGAACTCATGAACGCCATCGGCTTCGACCTCTCCACCTTCGGCAACCACGAGTGGGACGACGGCCCACAAGCCCTGAGCTATGTGGTCGAACACTCGAAATTCCCCTACATCTGCGCCAACGTCTCCTTCGACGACACCCTCGGCATCAAACACACTCCCTATAAGACCTACGAAATCAACGGTCTTAAAATCGGTGTCATCGGTGTCATCCAGATCGGTGAGAACGGCCTTCCCGACTTTCATCCCAACAAAGCCGGCGGCAGCCATTTCCGCCCCGCCACGGAAGTCATCCCCGAATACCTCTCCCTCCGCAAGGAATGCAATGCCCTCTTCCTGCTGACCCACTGCGGCTTCGAGGAGGACGTGGAGCTGGCCAACAAATTCCCCGAAGTCGATGCCATCTTCGGCGGCCACAGCCACACCCTCGTCGATAGCACCCGCCTCTTCAACGGCGTGATGGTCACCCAAGCCATGAATAGGGTCAACTACCTTACCCTCAGCACCTTCACCTTCGACAAGGAAGGCAAGATGATCGACAAGAAAAGTGAAGTGATCCCGCTCAAAAAAGTCACGACCCGCAAACCCGAAGTGCAAGCCATGGTCGATCAATACAACAGCAACTCAGTGTTTGCCCAAGTGGTGGGCTACAACGATGTCGCCGTGGATTGCCGCGAATGCCTCGGCAGCTTCATGACCGACGCCGCGATGGAACTCACCGGCGCGCAGATGGCCTTCCAAAACTATGGCGGTGTCCGTTTCGACACCCTCTCCGTCCGTCCCCTCACCCTGCGCGACCTCTTCTCGCTCGACCCCTTCGACAATGAGCTGATCCTCTTCAACCTCACTGGACAGGAAATCATCGACTTCCTCGCCGTGTCGAAAGCCACCGACTACGACGCCAATTTCTGCAGCGGCTGCACCTATTCTTATAAAGTGGATGACGAAGGCAATATGACCGACTGCAAGGTGGTCATGCCCAACGGCAAACCCATGGAGCTTGACAAAACCTACAAGGTGGTCATGAACAGCTACATGTCGTCGGCCTTCGACTTCCCGCACGAAGATCCGGGCACCACCTCCTTCCGCACCTCCAACGAGGCTTTGGTGGCCTATCTGAAAAATCATCCCCATATAGACTATTCCAATACCCACCGCGTCGTGGAACGCTGATTTTTGGAATGGTATTTGCAAAACAACCTCCCGAGTTTAACCTTTAAAAATACATGCACTATGAAAACCAAGAAATTCTTTATGACTTCCCTGTTAGTGATGGGGATGATCATCGCCAAAGCAGCGAACGGCTTCGCGCCAGAATTGGTCTTGGTCTCACAACCCGTGTTGACCTACAACGCCAATTCGGTCACGGTTTATTACGATTTACAAAACATCGGTGATTATACCTATAAAGGCGACATCTACATCTATCTGGACCCCGACAACGGTTACTACTACGCCAAGGAGTACGTGAGAATCTGCGCGGGTCGCATCAGAAGAGTCGCGGTGACGATTCCGGCCTATCGCCCGAACCCCTCGTGGACCTACACGGTGATGCCCTACTACGAACTGGGCGACGACCTCTACAGCTTCACCACCTTCGAGTACTTCGAGCCGGTGCGCTTCTGCTGGCACGGCTATCACAACGAGCCCTGGGTGGTTATCCATGTACACCCGAGACCCCGCTACTACCACCGTCCCGGCGACTACCGCTACTATTACGACGGCTACCGCCCGATGCTGCCTCCGCCTCCTCCGGGAGGTCCTGCCTACGCAGGCCCGCATCATGGAATGCCCCCGATGAACCCGATGCACCACACCTACGGCTACCACCACCACAACGGTGGCTATCCGGCCAACTACCACCCCAACGTTCCCACCCCGGGCTATAACCCCTTCTCGCCCGACGATCCCCACACCAACAACAGTGGCAACAACAATGGTGGCAACAACGGCAACAACCAAGCCACGGTGGTGCCTCACGGCTCCAACACCCCCGGCAGCATGAGCTCCAACAACACCTCCAACAACAATAACAACGCGAGCACAAGCACGAACAACACCAGCGGCGCCACCACCCGCCCCAACAACAACACGAACACCAACAACAACGGTGCTACCACGCGTCCCAACAACAACACGAACACCAACAACAGTGGCGCCACCACCCGCCCCAACACTGGCAACAACAGCAGCTCTGGCAACGTGAGCCGCCCCAACAACAACGGCAACAACAGCGGCACCAACAACAGCGGTCGCACGGGCAACACCGGCAACGTGAGCCGTCCCAACAACAACGGCAACAACTCCGGCACCAGCAACAGCGGCAACAACAACAGCGGTCGTGTCAACAACGGCAGCTCCAGGGGCAACAACTCCGGAACTTCCCCCAGAGGCAACAGCTCCAACAGCTCCTCGCGGGGCAACAACTCCAACAGCTCTTCGAGAGGCGGCAACAATACCCCTTCGAGAAACAGGTAAGCAAATAGTTTTAAAAATATGGAGACGGCGCGAGAGCGCCGTCTCTTTTTTGATTTTATAATATGGCAGACATTATCAACACGGTGAATGGATGGGTGTGGAGTCCCGCACTCGTGGCGCTTTGCCTCGCGGCAGGGCTTTATTTTTCTTTCGGGACGCGCTTCGTGCAGGTGCGCCGCTTCGGCGAGATGGCCTGGCTGCTGTTCTCGACCGACAAAAGCCAAAAAACTGGCATCACCTCATTCCAGGCCTTCTCTATGGCCCTCTCGGGTAGGGTGGGCACTGGCAACATCGTGGGTGTTGCCACCGCCATCGGCTACGGCGGCCCGGGAGCCATCGTGTGGATGTGGATCATCGCCTTTCTCGGCGCCGGCTCCGCCTTCGCCGAAGCCACCCTCGCCCAGATCTTCAAGGAAAACCACAAAGGGGAGTACCGCGGCGGCCCCGCCTATTATATTGAAAAAGGTCTGAAAGTCCGCTGGCTGGCCGTGGTCTTTGCCGTGTGCGCCGTGGTGGCCTGCGGCCTCTTCTTGCCCCCCGTGCAGTCCAACGGCATCGCCATCTCCTTCGCCAACACCTTCCATGTGAACCCCGCCTGGATAGGCCTGGCCGTGGCCCTCCTCATCGGCATCGTCATCATCGGCGGGGTGAAACGCATCGCCAACGTGGCACAGGTCGTCGCGCCTTTCATGGCCATCCTCTACATCCTGCTCTCCCTCATCATCCTCATCATCCATATCCAAGACGTGCCTGCGGTGTTCGGCGACATGATTCGCGGGGCTTTCGGGATGAACGAAGTGTTCGGAGGCATCTTGGGCAGCACCATCGCCTGGGGTGTCAAACGCGGCATCTATTCCAACGAGGCGGGCCAAGGCACCGCTCCCATCGTGGCCGCCGCGGCCAAGGTGAGCCACCCCGTGAAACAGGGCATGGTGCAGGCCTTCTCGGTCTATGTCGATACCCTCCTCGTGTGTACTGCCACCGCCATCATGATCCTCGCCTGCAAGACCTACAACGTGTATGACGCCCAAGGCGGCCTCCTCGTCGCCTCCCAAGTCACCCAACTCGGCGAACCCGATGTGTCCTACACCACCGCCGCCATCAGCACCCTGATCGGTGGCAAAATGGCCGGCCTCGTCGTTTCCTTCGCCCTCTTCTTCTTCGCCTTCACCACCATCATGGCCTATTATTACTATGCCGAAACCAACCTCGTCTATCTCTTCGGCAAAGGCCGCCGCGAACGCCTCTGCATCTGGATCCTCCGCATCTGCCTCATCGCCTCCGTGTTCTACGGCTCCCTCAACAAGGCCAGCCTCGTGTGGTCGCTGGGCGACATCGGCGTGGGTGCCATGGCCTGGATCAACATCGTCGCCATCCTCCTGCTCTCCAGAATCGCCTTCCGCGCCCTACGCTCCTACGAGCGTCAAAAGAAAGAAAAGAAGGAACCCGTTTTCAATCCCGATGAATTGAACATAAAAAATGCGACGTTCTGGCAAAATAAATCGTAACTTTGCCGCCCAAATCTCTAAATTCTAAATTGTAAATTATAAATTCCCATGACTGTCAGAACCAGATTCGCCCCCAGCCCCACAGGGTATATGCATATCGGAAACCTCCGTACCGCATTGTATGCCTACCTCTTCGCCAAGTCGCAGCACGGCAAGTTCGTGCTTCGCATCGAGGACACCGACCAAAAACGCTATGTGGAAGACGCCACCCGTGTCATCTATGAGACCCTGCAAGTGGCCAACATCCATCACGACGAAGGCCCCGATGTGGGCGGCGACTACGGCCCCTACGTGCAAAGCGAGCGCAAGGCGATCTATAAGGAATATGCCCAAAAACTCATCGACAAAGGCGCCGCCTACTACTGCTTCTGCGCCAAGACCGAAGAGGAAGATGAGGAAAACCCCACCGCCAACGAATGCCATTGCCGTGACCTCAGCGCCGAGGAAGTGCGCAAAAACCTGGAGGAAGGCAAATCCTACGTGATCCGCCAAAAAGTGCCGCACGAAGGCACCACCACCTTCAACGACCTGGTGTATGGCGAAATCACCGTGGAAAACGAAACCCTCGACGACCAAATCCTCCTCAAAAGCGACGGAATGCCCACCTATAACTTCGCCAACGTGGTCGATGACTACCTGATGGGCATCACCCATATCATCCGCGGCAGCGAATACCTCTCCTCCAATCCCAAATACATCCTCCTCTACCAAGCCTTCGGATGGGAAATTCCCGCCTATATCCACCTGCCCCTCATCAACGGCAAAAACCCCGACGGCACGGTGAGCAAACTCTCCAAACGCCACGGCGCGGTGAGCTTCCAAGCCCTGGTGGAGGAAGGCTACCTGCCCGAGGCCATCATCAACTACATCGCCCTCCTCGGCTGGTCCCCCAAAAACGAACGCGAGATCTTCAGCATGGACGAGCTCTGCGAGGTGTTCTCCGTGGCCGGCCTCCATAAAAGCCCCGCCGTGTTCGACTACCAAAAACTCGACTGGGTGAACGGACAGCACATCCAAGCCATGCCCTTCGACGAGTTCTCGAAGATGGCGTTCCCCTATTCGGGCGTGAAAGGCACTTTCCTTGAGGAGAAGTGGAATAAAATCGCCACCCTCATGCAACCCCGCATCGGCAAGTTCTCCGAGATTCCGGAGAAGATTAAGTTCCTCTATGAAGTGGCTCCCTACGACGTGGAACTCTACGTCAACAAGAAAAACAAATCCACCTTGGAGAGCTCCGTGGAGATCCTGCAAAAGACCATTGACGCGGTGAATCAAATCGACAGCTGGGACGAGGAAACCTTGAGCGAGGCCTTCGCCAAGGTGGCTGCCGACAACAACATCAAGTACGGCCCGCTGATGTGGCCCTCCCGTATCGCCATGTCGGGCCTGCTGGCCACCCCGGGAGGCTCCACCGACATCATGTATCTCATCGGCAAAGAGGAAACCCTCAAACGCCTGAAAGCCGGCATGGACTTTATCAAAGCGCAATAATTCGCGCTCGGACAGCAACTATCCGGCAGCTCGTAAGAATTATTTACTGTTTTTGTGATTTATTCAAGTCAATCTCTTGCCTTGTCTCAAGGTAAGAGATTGTAACTTTGCCCGCTTTTTAGCGACAACCCATAAGTTATTCGTAATCACCCCCACCATGGAAGAGAAATTTCATATAGGTCAAAGGATTAAGTCTGTGTTTGATGAGAAAGAAATGACAGTGTCGGAGTTTGGCAGGCCTTCGGACAGGTAATCCTCACCGAAGAGGACCATAACAACAACCGTGCGACGGGAGACCCGAACAACATCGGCGTGATGGTGCCCGCGCAAGGTTGGGATGTTGACCAGTGGAAATATACCCCGCTCGACGGGGGCTGGTTGCTGTTGTCCGGCATCGGTGTTGCCTATCTGTTGAGGAAACGCCGTAAGGAAAAATAGCTTATTTGTTTTATCTATGGGAATGGCTTCGTCGTGAGACGAGGCCATTCTTTTTTTGTGATTACCGGGGGGGGCTAATCATCTGTCACCCTCCGGGTGATGCTAACCATCTGTCACCCTCCGGGTGAGGCTACCATGGGCCCTACCGATGCTAACCATCTGTCACCCTACGGGTGATGCTAACCATCTATCACCCTCCGGGTGATGTTACCATGGTCCCGACCGAGGCTAACCATCTATCACCCTACGGGTGATGCTATCATGGGATCCACCGAGGCTAACCATCTGTCACCCTCCGGGTGTCTCTGGCGGTGATGTGTCTCCGGGGTGGTGTGTCTCTGGCGGTGATGTGTCTCCGGGGTGGTGTGTCTCTGGCGGTGA
>CACZQL010000089.1 GCA_902783365.1 uncultured Bacteroidia bacterium
CCAACGCCATTGAAATGGTGGCGTTTCACGACGCCCTGGAAGCCTTTACCTTTGCTGATGCCACTGACATCCACAAACTCGCCTTCCATGAATACGTCAACGGTTAACGTTTCGCCTAATTGTTTTCTGTGGCCTTGCTCGAAACGTGAGAATTCGCGCACCAGCTTCTTGGGAGTCGTGTTGGCCTTGGCAAAGTGACCTTGCTCGGCCTTCGTGGTGTTCTTCATTTTCTTCTCGTCGAAACCCAGCTGGATAGCGTCATAACCGTCCTTTTCTTTTGTTCTGACTTGGGTGACCACGCATGGACCGGCCTCGATGACCGTGACGGGAATCATTCTTCCGCCGTCGTCGTAGATGCTCGTCATCCCAATCTTTTTTCCTAGTAATCCTGACATTGCTACTTAGCTTTAATTTTTTGTACTAGATAGGTTTTACAATTTGATTTCTACTTCCACACCGCTGGGGAGCTCCAGCTTCATCAGTGCGTCGATGGTCTGAGAAGTCGAGTTGTAAATGTCGAGCAGACGCTTGTAGGTCGAAAGCTCGAATTGCTCTCTCGATTTCTTGTGAACGAAAGTCGAACGCAGCACGGTGTAGATCTTCTTGTTGGTCGGCAACGGAATGGGACCGCTGACGACAGCTCCCGTCAACTTAATGGTGTTCACGATCTTCTGGGCTGACTTGTCAACCAAGTTGTGGTCGTGTGACTTCAATTTAATTCTAATTCTCTGGCTCACAATAATTTATTATTAATAGTTTGTCTTTCTCAATAAATGAAATAAAGTCCCTTTGCTTTTTTGATCACCACGTCGGCGATGGCCTCCGGCACGGGCGCGTAATGGCTGATTTCCATGTTGAACGTGGCGTGGCCCGAGGTGATGGAGCGCAGCGTGGTGATGTAACCGAACATCTCCGCCAGCGGCACGTCGGCCTTGATGACCTGGTATCCGATGTTGGCTTCGATTTCGCGCAGTATTGATCTTTTCTTGTTCAAATCGCCCGTGACGTCACCGATGTATTCGTCGGGGCAATGTATTTCGACTCGCATGATAGGTTCCGTCAGCTGGGGGCCGGCTTTGAGGCCTGCCTCTTTGAAGCCGATGCGGGCGCACGACTCGAACGAGAGCGCGTCGCTATCGACTGTGTGGAACGAACCGTCGGTAAGGCATATCTTGACGTTCTCGACAGGGAAACCTGCCAGGACGCCGTTGGTGATGGCTCCACGGAAGCCCTTTTCCGCGGCGGCGATGAACTCGCGCGGGATGGCTCCGTTCTTGACTTCATCGACAAATTGAAGGCCTGCGACACCATCGTCGGCGGGACCCATTGTGAACTCGATGTCAGCGAATTTACCTTTTCCACCGGTCTGTTTTTTATAGACTTCACGGTGCTGAATAGTGAGTGTAAAGGTTTCCTTATATGCGACCTGTGGACGACCCTGGTTGACTTCGACGCCAAATTCTCTTCTGAGACGGTCGATAATGATATCAAGGTGCAATTCGCCCATGCCAGACAGGATGGTCTGACCGGAGTTCTCATCAAGGTGAACGAACAAGGTGGGGTCTTCCTCGACGAGTTTGGCGAGGGAGGTCTCCATCTTTTCGATGTCGGCAGTGGTCTTGGGCTCGATAGCGACGTTGACCACGGGGTCGGGGAACTGGATGTTCTCGAGCACGAGTGGTTTGTTCTCAACGGTCAGCGTATCGCCCGTGCGGATGGTCTTGAACCCCACGGCGGCACCAATGTCGCCCGCCGAGATCTCCTCGAGCGGGTTCTGTTTGTTGGCGTGCATTTGGACGATCTTGGCGATGCGTTCGCGTTTGCCGGTGGCGGTGTTCAAGACGGTTTCGCCCGACTTGAGGGTGCCTGAATAGACGCGGAAGAAGCAGAGGCGGCCAACGAAGGGGTCGGTGGCGATTTTGAACGCCAGCGCGCAGAACGGCCCGTTGGGGTCGCAGGGGCGGGTCTCCTCCTGCCCTGTCTTGGGGTTGACGCCGGTCACGTGATCGACGTCGGAGGGGCTGGGCAGGTAGTTGACGATGCCGTCGAGCAGCATCTGGACGCCTTTGTTTTTGAAGGAGGCGCCGCAGAACACGGGGCAGACTTGGAGACTGAGGGTCTCCTTGCGGATCTCGGCGATCAGCTCTTCCTCGGTGATGCTCTCGGGGTCCTCCATGTATTTCTCGAACAGGGCTTCATTGTTCTCGGCGGCGTTCTCGAGGATCAGGGTGCGGCATTGGGCCACTTCCTCTTTCATGTCCTCGGGGACTTCCACTTCCCTGAAATGGGAGCCGTTGTCTTCCTCGTCCCACACGAAAGCTTTGTTTTTCAACAGATCGACGACGCCTACGAAGTCGTCCTCGACGCCGATGGGCAGTTGGAGGGCGAGGGGGTTGGCGTGCAGGCGGTCGCGGATTTGGTCGATGACCTTGTAGAAGTCCGCGCCGGCGCGATCCATCTTGTTGACGAAGCAGATGCGGGGCACTTTGTATTTGTCGGCCTGGTGCCACACGGTCTCTGACTGGGGTTCGACGCCTCCCACGGCGCAGAAGATGGCGATGGCGCCGTCGAGGACGCGGAGCGAGCGCTCCACCTCAACGGTGAAATCGACGTGGCCGGGGGTGTCGATGATGTTGATTTTGTAAGCCTCGTTGTTGAGGTGCCAGAACACCGTGGTGGCGGCGGAAGTGATGGTGATGCCACGTTCCTGCTCCTGGACCATCCAGTCCATGGTGGCGGCTCCGTCGTGTACCTCACCGATCTTGTGGCTGCGACCCGTGTAATAGAGGATACGCTCGGTCGTCGTCGTCTTACCGGCGTCGATGTGAGCCATGATGCCGATATTACGCGTGAGGCGGAGGTTGTTCATATTTACGGGTTCGTTAGCCATGGTATGCGATTCCTTTCTTGTGCTGTCCTAATTAGAATCTGAAGTGCGAGAAGGCCTTGTTGGCGTCAGCCATACGGTGGATCTCCTCCTTCTTCTTGAAAGCGGAACCTTCTTCCTTGTAGGCCTGCATGATTTCAGAGGCGAGCTTCAGGGCCATCGACTTCTCGTGACGCTTGCGGGCGTAGTTGATGAGGTTTTTCATGCCGATGGACTGCTTACGGGCGGGGCGGATCTCCGAGGGGATCTGGAACGTGGCGCCACCGATACGACGGCTGCGGACCTCGACTTGGGGGGTGACGTTGGCCAGGGCCTTCTTCCACACCTCGACGGGGTTCTCGTTCATCTTGCTCTCAATGATGTCCATGGCTTCGTAGAAAATCTCGTAGGCCAGATTCTTCTTGCCCTTCAGCATGATGTTGTTCACGAACTTGGTGACCAACACGTCGTTGTACTTCGGATCGGGAAGAATGATTCTCTTCTTTGGTTTAGCTTTTCTCATTTCTAAAAAGTCTTAAAGTTACTTTTTGCCTTTACTTCTTAACGGCTGCTTTTTTCGGTCTCTTGGCACCGTACTTGGATCTGCGCTGGCGGCGTCCGTCAACACCGCTGGTGTCCAGAGCGCCACGGATAATGTGATAACGAACACCCGGAAGGTCCTTCACGCGGCCTCCTCTGATCATCACGATAGAGTGCTCTTGTAAGTTGTGTCCTTCACCCGGGATATACGCGTTAACCTCTTTCTGGTTGGTCAAGCGGACCCTGGCCACCTTTCTCATGGCTGAGTTAGGCTTCTTGGGGGTCGTCGTGTAAACACGGACACACACGCCACGACGCTGCGGACATGAATCCAACGCCGGAGACTTGCTCTTGTCGATCAATTTTTGGCGCCCTTTGCGCACTAATTGTTGAATAGTCGGCATTTTGTTACGTTTAATTTAATGTGTTTGTTTTTCAATCCTATTTTTTGGACAATATTTTATTCTCTCGTAGCTGAAAACAGCTCAAGATCCATGCTTTTCAAGATGTAGTCAGGGGAAACGGTCAGCCACAATAACGGCTTGAAGTCTATAAACCCACGATGCAAACTCATCTTCGGCACTCGCGCCGCGCACCGTGCAGAGACCTATAACGGTTTAGTTTTCAGGTCCCCGACCATATCTATACAAAAGGATAAACCTTTCACTAATTCAGCGGCGCAAAAGTACAACAAATTCTTTTACCCACAAGCTTTTTCAAGAAATTTTTTTCAAAAAAATTAAAGTGCTCTAATTATCTGTAAATCAATAATTTAAATCAACAACACCCCAATTTCCCACCAAAATAACCCCTCAGAACCCCCTACTCCATCCCAAAAACCTCCAAAAAATGACGCAAAATCCCCCAAAAAACTCTTCCAAACACCACTCAAAACCATCAATTTCCTTCTGTCTTCTGTCTTCCGCCTTCTGTCTTCTTACTCCTTACTTCTTCCTCCTTCCTCCCCAAACACCTTAATTAATATATCCCAACTATTGGAGCTCGGCAGGGTTGAAAAGCATCTCTTTGTCGGCGGGCTTGATGTAATTTCCGTAATCTTCAGCTGCCAAGGCAGGGAAACTACGCTCTTCCAGTAATGGATAACCTTTCAACCGTGCTGCCAACATCTCGTCTGCACCACCCCTAATATGCTTGTCGCTGAAAAGACAAAATTAACACAAATAATCTATTTTCCTACAAAGATAATCATTTTTGCGAGGCAAAAATCATTTCGTCACCTCATACCTTAAAATCGCATTGCTCTTAAAACCTATGTAAAACACACCTTCAGATTTCGGACGATAAACCAAAGTGAAAAGATTACCATTTTTTTTCCACATCTCACTATGATGATTTGCATCCCAACTATGGACATCAGCCCATGCTTCAGACGCAAGGCTTCTGATTTTTAGCGTATAGGTCCTTCCCACCTTCATTTTTCCATTATACGGTATTTGAACCAGCTCAAATTCGCCCAAGTTATCGGAAAATCCCCCATAAAAATCGGGCGAAGACATTCCCGGATGTTGTAAGTAATAATTCAGCACCTCTTGGCTTTTCCATCCAGCAAATGCAACTGACGGAGGGACATTAGGCAGTCTTCGATATTGTTCTATTGTGACAGGTTTTTTGAGAAGCTGGTCAGCATCATTATGGGGAAAATGAGTAAAAATCATTAATCGAGGATCCGCATCGAACCAGAAAGCCTTATACTCAAAAACGAAATGATCATCAAACAGCTCTCCTGCGCCCCAACAAGGGTCGATGAGAATCCATCCTTTTTCAGTGTTGACTTTAACCCATGCATGCGACAGTGTTCCATCCATATCAATCATAGTTCTTGCTTCGCCAGAAATCACCTTCGCCTCCAAATCACATCCAGCGGCCAACTTGACAAACAATTCAGCATAGCCCTGGCAGACTCCTTTTCTTTGACCCCAGCAGTCCTCCGCATTATAAATACTATAACTCATATCGTAGGCAATATTGGCGCATTCCCAATCAAAAATGGCCTTGGCTTTCTCGTAACTTGTTGTACAGCCCTCCACAATAGGCCTAACACGTTCTCTCCATATCGGATAGCCAGATTCTTGATAATCAAAATCTTTAAAACTTGAAAACAGCGCTATTATCAATCCCAAAGCCAACACTGAAATCTTTTTCATCTTGTTTTTTTATTAATGATGTGCTTGTCGTTAAAAAGCAAAATTAGCACAAAAAAAGCATACCACCCCAGGTGGTATGCTGAATTATTTTACCAAATAATCTGAATTATTTTACCAATTCCACTCTCACTCCATCGCTTCGACCGATTTCATGAGAAAGGAATCGGGGCTTATTAATACTTCACAAACCGATCCTCTCCGTTGCTGAGGCCAAGCAGCTCGCTGCGTCCGAAAAGGAGGAATATTTTGTGATCCCAAATGAGTTCCCAAAGGATACGGCTGACCCGAACCTGATCCTCGGCGGAGAGTTCCTCGCTAGTGATGGTGGTGTTCTCGTCGGCCTTCTTCACCTGATGTTCCTGGAAAGCCACCTGCATGAGTTGGTAGCATAGGTTGACGAAAGTGATGCCTTTGGTATGGTCGCGGCTGTCCATCACCATGTTGATTCTGACTCTGAGTTCCTCGTCGTTATAGAGGAGCTGCACTGGATTGGTGTCGTAATTCATATTCTGTGGTGTTTTTAGGTTTATTTGGCTACAAACATAAGAAAAAAACTCGGAAATCCAACAAACAAAGTCAAAAAATAATGGATTTTCCCTATTTTTGCATCCTATATTAATAAATAGGTATGGTTGTCAAATTGATAGTTGTCTGGTTTCTCGCCGTGGTGGCATTCTTTGTCCTCTGGGCATTGTTGGTGAAAGTGGTCAAACACATCAGCGAGAAAAAGAAAGTGCAGGAAGAGACGGAGTCCGAATCAACCCCATCGCAGTCGGAATCTTGACCTACCATCCGAAGACCTGCCAAAGCATTACAATGAGAAAAGCCGACATTGCTGCCGGCTTTTCCTATCATTGAGGCAAAAACTTCGCCTTATTCTCTCACAACAATCTTTTGGGTCTTCACCTCGCTGCCGCTGATGAGGCGGAGCACATACACACCAACTGTGAAGTTGGGAGTTGGAAGTAGGCAGTTGGCAGTTGACAGTTCTTTGCTGAACAATTGATGACCGAGGACGTCGAAGATTTGAAGGGTTCCCGTGCCGTTGACGACGATGTGGCCATCGCTGATGAAGGCGAAGTCATCGCCCATGTCGCTGAAGGCGTCGTCGGCATTGAACACCAGCTTGAACCTCGACGCATAGTCGGTGGTTTTGGCTTCGAAGGTGTAGCTTGGCGTTTGCAACAGATCCACGTCGGCACCGGTGAGATGGTCGATCAGGTGGAGATAGTTGGGAGTTGGCAGTTGGGAGTTGGCAGTTTCGGAGACGGTCAGGGTGTAGGTGCCGTTCTTTTCCGCCTTGAAGTTGACGGGCACCTCGCCTTTCCTATCGGAATACACTACCGCGTAGTCGTGACGGTCTTGCAAGATATACAGTTTTGTCCCGTCGGGTCTCAAGCTGAACTTGCCCAAGGCGGGGCCTTCGCCGAAGCGCACTCTGGCGCGGTCAGCCACCCGGTTGCCCGTGACGGATGCGCCATTGAAGACATTGAGGGTGAGTTGTCCACCCTTGCCGTTATTGTCAGGCATGACAGTGGTGAAGGTCACGGCATCGTCATTAGCGTCGGCGGCCTGCACGAAGAGGCCTTGCAGCGGGGCGATCGCATCATTTTCGGAGATTTCCAATTCGTCGTTGGCGGTATTCATCACATAGAAGTCGCGTGGTTCGGTGAGGTAGGCATCGCAGGCGAAGGGGTTGCCCACGAGGTTGAAACCCGGAAATTCGGCGGAGGCGTCGTAAGTCAGGGGCACTTCGACATCCTCACCTGCCGGACGCAACACGCCTTCCATATCTATTATCACGGAGGGGTTGCTGCCATCGCCGCTGTTGGCGTAAAGATAACCTTGACCGTTGTGCAGCTTGAAGTAAGGGCTGAGGTAGAAATATTGGTTGTAGTTCTCCCATTCCAACATCGCGCTTTGGTTAAAGCGGTAGAGGTCAAAGGCGTTGGACAGCATGGTCTCAGAAGGCATAATAGGCTCTTGCATGGGCGAGGCAATGAGGTGCCAGCCGTCGGCTTTCTGGTCACCGTCGGTTTGTGCAACTGCATAAGGACTGACGGATTTCCGCGCCTTGGCCTGTACGCCTTCATTGTTGTGTTTCAGCTGTGCTCCGTCGGCAAGGGTGAGGCTGCCGTTGGAAGTAAGGTAAACCTCATCGACTTGCGCGACACATCCACTCGGAATGACCGCTGCGCCATCGACAATGACCATCTCATCAGCTTCAGGCAACACGCCTTTCGACCAGTTGGCCGTCTCAGACCAAAGGCCTTGGCTGGTTTGCTTAGCAAAGACATTTCTATTGTACAACGCCACGTCATAGATACTGAAAGATGTGGCGGTGCCGTAGTTACCGTTGCTGGTGGCACGGTAACCGAACCAAATGCGCACGGTTTGTCCAACATAGTCACTCAACGAAATGGTAGTGACGCCATCAGATATGCCATCTGTGTCGGAGCTCCAGACAGTGGTGGAATAATCCGTCATCACCACCACCTCGGCGTGAGCCAGGGTGTTGAGTTCTGTGCTGTGGTGGAAAACAAGCGCCAATCCAGGCGTCACATAGATCTCGGGGGTAATCAAGTGAGCATTCGTGTTTAGGGTTGTCAAACTTGCGGTGGCATATCCGTAGGAAATCCTCCACACATTATCTGTTCCAGAGACCAACCAGCATGCTGGCATCTGATTAAAATGATAGACACCTAAGTCATCAAAGCTCTGAATGTAAGACTCATCTGGGCCCAAGACGATGGGGGCGCATTCGGTTTCGAAAATTACGAGGTCGCTCCATTCGCTTTCACCGTATTCGTTGTGGGCCTTCAGCTGCACCTGGTATCTGTACGAGCTTCTCAGCCCGGTAAGTGGGTAGGGATGCTGGGTGATGGTGCTTATCGTCCAATCGTCATTGACCGAGGTCCGGTAACGCAGTGTCCACGACGTCTCTCCATGGCTTGTCCAGTCGAGCACGACACTGTTGGTGGTAATGTCAGTAGGCACCACGTTATCGGGTCTGATGCATTTGGTGACATTGATTTTGTCGAAGTAAATTGCGCTGTATTGGATGTCGTCATCGCCATAGTCGTTCGCCACGGTTGATTCACCATAGAATGCGAACAGCACTGTCTTGTTGTTGTAGGCCGACAGGTCGAAGTGCACTTCGGATGGGAAGGTCGGGATGTCGAGATAGACCCCGCCTTGGGTGCCGATGTTGTCCCACAAACCCAGCGTAGTCCAAGTGGCTCCATCATCATCGGAAACCAGCACGGCAAAGCGGTTGTCATCCAGGCCTGTGGTGGCATTTTCAGGATAACGCAAGAACAAATCTAAACTGAGGCTATAATTTTCACCCAAAACGATGCTTGGAGTGACGAACCAATGGTGGTCGTCAGTGTAGGAGACCTCCATGTGATTATAGCCGTCAATATAATAAGTCATGCCAGTGGCATCATTATAGAAAACCCAGTCAAGGTCGTGATTTCCATTCCAGACATATCGCATTCCCAAGGGGGTACCGCCCAACACGTCGTCTAATGAGGCATCCGCAGTTTGCCAGCCCCATAACATAAAGGGTTCTTCGGGGTAGTTCCCAAAATCCTCAAAAAAAGGAGCGGTATAGGCCAAGGTGAAACAAATCGGTTCGCTCCAGTCGCTGGTCTCAATGTCGGAACAAACCGCCTTCACCCGCACATGGTACATTGTGTTTTCCACGAGTCCGTCAAAGGTGACAGGGTTTGAGTCACAGGTTTGGAAATCATCAGGCCATTCATCCTCAATGTCCTTCAGCTGCACCTGCCAAGTGGTCTCGTCACCTCCCGGAGTCCATTGTATCGTCGCGGAGTGCGTAGTGAATGCAGTGACCGTCAGGTCAGTGGGTTCCAAGCAAGTGGAGATTTGACGCACCACGACATCATCCACAAAGAGATATCTCTGTTCCATCCCGTCTGTTAGCTCACGACGGATGGCGATATAGGTTCCCTCGCCAGAATATCCCCCAAAGCTCACCCTGCATCGTTGATAGCCATTTGTGGCAATACTATTTTGAGGTTCGATGGTCAAGGCTTCGACAAGCTCAAACGTCTCGGGATTCGTCGGGTCGGTCATGACACCCACGTCGCAATAGGTATTCTCACCATAGCCGGCTGCATAGAACACCAGCTCGACGCCACTGATCGGCTCGGGTATCTCAGGCAATGCGGCAATTGCGGTAGTTCCATCCATATAACTGAAAATCAAGCTATGAGGTTCTGTATTGCCGTAGTTAGACACGCTAATAGGAGAACTTTCATCAACACCCTCGCCCGAATAATAGCAGGTCCAGCAGGGCGGGAAACCACCATAGGGAGTATCCTCAAAGCCGTAGCTGTATGGCAGGGTGATAGGCGCACATTCGGTGCTGAACCAAGTCTCCGTCCAATCGCTATAAAAGTCATTGTCGCAGACGGCTCTCACTCGGACCCAATAGCCTTGAGAGGGTTCCAGACCTTGGAGCGTGCAGGGGTTGGTCACCGTTCCCGGAACCTCAACATAGTCGGCTTCATGGCCGGGGATGGTATATTGGATTTCCCAAGCTTGAACGCTGCTGTTGGCCGTCCAGCTGACCGTGGCGGAGTTGGCAGTAATGCCGCTCACCTCCAAATCGGTGGGACGGTTGCAGGTTTGGGGTATTTCATCGGGAACATAGTAGCGGAAGGTGGTCTTTGGCAGGAAAGAACTATAATAGCTATGAACGTTAAACCAGCTGCCATCTCTGTACTGGATGACCGACGACCCGTAATTCTCCGAGTTTTCGGTGACAACACCCGCCCAAGTCGAAAAGACCCTATTGACCGCGCCAGAACGTTCCGATGAAAAACGCACCAAGAGGTTGCCTCCTTCGTAATAATAAGGTTCATCAAAAGTGACGGTCATCTTATTGTCAGTCACGCCAACCACCCCGCTGAAAACCTGCTGTCCACCACCATGATTCGTGTTGGTTTCGGTGAAATCGACCTCACTCAAGAACAGATTGTAGTCGAGTTCCCCCCAATTAATATTGGCGGGTGTGCTGGTGTAGAAGGTCACCTGCTTGATCATGGTTTGAGCCATGTCCTGCAAATCGTTGGCAGGCATGACGAATTCACCGAAGAAAGGTTGGTTCACGTAATAGCCAGGCACCGGCACATAATCATGGTAGCCAACAGTGGCATTCGTTCCGTCATACACCGTAAGCAAGTCGGCGATCATGAAGCTGCAAGGGAGACTCCACTCGCTGACGCTGCCAGAACCTTCGTTAGCGCGGACATACACATAGTAATTGCGTCCAGGCTCAAGGTCTGACAAGACGTAGGGGTTAGATCCGATGTTGGCGAATTGCGGATGGGTATTTCCTCTCGGCACAAAGTCGGGATTATCAGTGTAAAACACATCCCAGTGATCCTCGTTGCCTTTGGGATGCCAACTGAGAGTGGCTCCCGACGCGCTGAGGTCGCTCACCGTCAAATCGTATGGACTTGTCACTGTAGCGAAGGCAAATGTGATTTTAGGCAAGAACATGACAGTTTGGTTGAAGCCACCTGAATTGCTTTGATACTTGGCGGTATAGCCCGTGGTGGTCACACCAATCCAACTACCATTATCTTCACCACTATAGTTTCCTATTTGACTCAAATTGAACCCTATGGCCAAATTGCCACCACTATATTGGAATGGTGTGTCGAAAACGATTTCCAACCGGTTGTTACGTCCTGTTAAAGTCCCTGTGTACACTAGGGTCATGCTATTCGCATTGATCGTGTTTCCAAAAGTGGTCTGTTCGGTTTCAACCATATATATTTTGTAGGTGGCTCCATAGAAATAGGGCGTGGTAGTGTTACTATAGAAAGTCATCTTGTTGATTTGCGAGTCACGCATCTCGGTGAGCGATGAGGCGGGAATGATGAATTGGCTTTTCCATCCCGTGTACAATGAAGTATTCAGATGATAGAGACGAGCGGGGACATAGTTATTAATAGCGGTGCCATCGTTCACGGTCAACAACTGCACGGTATAAAAGCTGCAAACGTCATTGCACCAGTGGCTCACTTCCCCAGCTCCACACTTGGCGCGGACGTAAGCATAATAGGTCAAGCCGCTTCTGAGGCCATTCAGGGTGAAAGGGTTCTCGGTGACGGTGATTCGGGTACCATAACCGTCAGGGTCAAAGTCGGGGTCGGTGGAATAAGCGATTTCCCAAGTGTCCTCTGAGCCTTGGGGCGTCCACGCCAAGGTGGCGGAGTTTTGCGTTATACCAGTGAGTGTCAGGTCTTTAGGTTTGAGACAGGTGGGAGCCACCTCCACAGTCACGTCATCCAAAAGGATCCATTTAAAGCTCGACTCGGTGATTCCCTTGAAAATAAACACCACATTTTCCGCACCTGCATAAGCGTCGGGAATGGCTATTTCCTTTTCAGTCCAGCCAGTGGTAGTGGGCAGGTTGGTGGCCAAGGCTGTACTGTAGGTTCGTCCTCTGTCGGTGGAGATATAAACGGAGAAACTGGCTCCATTGTCGTTTTTGTACCAGAATGAGAGCTGCATCGACTCTCCGGAAGGCAAGTTCATGATGGGAGTTTTCAGGAACGAGGTCTGTCCTGAAGGACTGGATTGGGCAATGAATCGGACAGCATTGCCGTTATGTCCTTCGTTGGTGTAACTCCATCGGTGCCCTTCGTCAGTCAAAGTGCCATCCGTATTGTTCCAACAGTCGGGAATAGGTTTCAAAGAAGAAATGGAACTGAAACGCTCCAAAAAGGGGAAACCATCGATGGGTTCGCAAAGGGTGGTAAACGATAAGGCCTCAGACCAAGTGCTTCCACATCCAGCCTGAATCCTCACTTGATAATCTGTGCCAGGTTCCAGTCCACTCAAAGTATAAGGATGAGCATCTATGGTCTCCGTGACATCCGTCCATGCAGTGGCTTCGGCCAATTTGTATTGCATGTTCCAAGTGGTTTCACTGCCAACAGCGTTCCAGTTAATTTCAGCGTAATCGGTATCGGCAAAAGACAGGGCAAGGGCCTTGGGGCAAGGACAGTTCAAATAATATACGCTAAAGTTATCAATACTCGCAGGAGGCTGTGTACCACTGCTGCCATCATTTACCCAAGCCAATACCACCATATAGTCGCCTCCAGAGGGCACGTTGAGCTCAAGCGATTGCGACTGCCATGAGTTATTTCCTTGCAATTGGCTTCCACCGTCGAGGGCTATCCATCCCGTAGGCACGTTACTGTAAAAACTACTCACTGGCACCGTTCCCGCAGTAAGGGTTGCCGTTGCCGGGGCCAAGGCAACACGCAGGTAATCGCAGTTTTGCTCACCGTTGTTCTTCCAATCGAACGACACTGCATGGTAACCGGCATTGAAATGCAAGGGCTTGAAGGCATAGCTTATAGAGTTGCTTGATAAAATGTATTGGTTGGAGGCACCCGCATCGTTGGAAACATACAGCGACTTGTTACCACCATTTTGTGTGGCGGTGCCCCAAGCCCAGGCGTTGGTTTGGGTACCGTTGATGAAATACCAGTCGAGAGTCTCGTCCTCAAAGCCAGTGCTGTAGGGGTGTTCTTCATCGATAGTGGTAACGACCCACAAAGTCTTGAAGGAGGCCTCTGGCGACCAATCGCCGTATCCATCACAAACGGGTTTCACTCGGAAAAGATAGTCGGTATAGTCCTCCAGGTTGTCCAAGGAGTATGTGGGGGTTGTCACGCTACCTTTGTCGGTCCAAGAGGCATCGGAAACCTTGCGGAGTTGCACGAGCCATTCGGACTCGTCGCCATTGGGTGTCCATGAAGCGACTGCGGAAGAGGTGGTGATGGAAGCGATGGTGGGCTTGTTGGGCCTTGGGCAATCCACGGTATGGATGTTGAAATTGTCAACAGCCGCAGGAGGTTGTGTCCCTTTACCGTAATCATTGTCCCAAGCCAACACCACCATATAGTCGCCCTCCGATGCGATGTTGAACTCATTGATTTGGGTCTGCCATGTAGAACTCAAAGATAGCTGATTCCCTCCATCCATCGCAATCCATCCCGTAGGCAATGCTTCATAGAACCAGGAACATGGCCTTGTCCCAGGAGTCAGGGTTACATCACCGGGTGCCAAGGCGACGCGCAGATAATCACTTCCACTCTCACCATAGTTCATCCAGTCGAACGACAGATGATGATAGCCAGCTAAGAGATGGATGGGCTTCACAACAAAACTGACAGACTCAATATTTCTATTATAGTAGTAGGAAGAACCTCCATTGTTGGAAACATACAGCGACTTATTACCAACATTTTGGGTGGCGGTACCCCAAGCCCAAGCGTTGGTTTGGGTTCCGTTGAAAAAGACCCAGTCAAGGTTTTCACCCTCAAAGCCTGTGCTGTAAGGGTGTTCGTCATCAATAGTTACAAACGCCCACAAAGTCCTAAAGGTAGTCGGGCTAGTCCATTGGGCATCTTCCTCGCAATTGGGCATCACCCTGAATTGGTATTCGGTGTAATCAGCCAAGTTGTCCAAGCTGCAAGTAGGTGAGGAGAACGTGCCTTTGTCAATCCATTCACTTGCACCCGCCATGCGGTATTGCACGGACCATGTGGTCTCCTCGCCCTGAGGCGTCCATGACAGGGTGGCCGACGATGATGTGATGTCCGTAGCCGTAAGGTTTCTCGGTTTGGGGCACGTTGTATTGGCCGATTCGTAAAGGAAGGTGGTCTTGGGAATAAAGTTGGCCTGGCTTGGGGACACGCTGGTAGTGCTACTATAATTATAGCCATAGATGGATGCACCCGAAACCTGCTGACCATAGAAAGAGACGCTTTGATAACCTGGGTTAGTGAGGTTTTCAGCACCAATCAGCAGGTTACCGCCTTCGTAAACGTAAGGCGTGGTAAGGGTGATAGTGGCCACATTGTTAGTGATAGTGACTATATCGGAATAAACCAACGTGGCAGATGACTTGGGGATAAAACTCGAAATGGAAGTGTAATCGACTTCCGTGATGTAAATATCCACCTTTGGTTGCGTAGTATAACTGTTCGTAGAGGAATACCATTGGATAGTGGTAATAGTACCACCCTCCATGTCCTCCAAAGCAGTCGCGGGAATGATGTACTGCGACCTTGTAAAAGAATCAAAATAAAAAATGTACATAGGAACCGTATTACTCGTATTTGTTCCGTCGTACACTGTCAGTGTTTCCTGTGCGGAAACGGCCAATGTCAAGAGCATCAGCGCACTCAGGAGGAAATGTTTAGTAATCCTGAGGTGATTTTTTAAATAATTTCGTAAACTTTTCATCATATAATTGAAATTTAAATTTATTTTCTATATTCACAGCACCACTTCAAACAAGCGTTTCCCGTTCACTTCCACCCAGCCAGGCTCGGCGACGGTTTTGTTTTTGGAAAAGTCAAAAGTGACCAGACAGCCTTCCTCAAGGCCCCGGATGGCAAGGTTGTTTTGCCCTATTGACGCGCACGGTTCTCATTGAAACCTCCATTCTCCGCTTTTTTGGCGCAAAGATAAAACTCTCACCCGAAACATTCAAATTTTTTTCGTATTTTCGCACCTTCAAAAGAAATCAAAAAAAGCATTCAAATGAAATACGACGTTATCGTTATCGGCAGCGGCCCTGGAGGCTATGTGGCTGCCATCAGAGCATCACAATTAGGGAAGAAAACGGCTGTGGTCGAGAAGGCCGAATTGGGCGGCATCTGCCTCAACTGGGGCTGCATCCCCACCAAGGCGCTGTTGAAGAGCGCACAGGTGTATAACTACCTCAAACACGCCGAGAGCTACGGCATCAAGGTGGAAGGTGAAGTGAAACCCGACATGGAGGCCGTGGTGGCCCGCAGCCGCGGCGTGGCCGAGACCATGAGCAAAGGCGTGCAGTTCCTCCTCAAGAAAAACAACGTGGAGGTCATTGCTGGCTATGGTCGCCTCACCGCCGACAAGCAGGTCTCTGTCACCGACGCCGAAGGCAACGTCACCTTGCACGAGGCCGAGCACATCATCCTCGCCACCGGTTCCCGCGTGCGCGAGCTGCCTGCTCTGCCCATCGACGGCAAGCGCATCATCGGCTACCGCCAAGCATTGGTGTTGGACAAGCTTCCCGAGAGCATGGTGGTGGTCGGCTCCGGCGCCATCGGCTCTGAGTTCGCCTTCTTCTTCACCTCCATGGGCGTGAAAGTCACCCTCGTGGAGTTCCTGCCCAACGTGGTGCCTAACGAGGACGAAGAGGTCTCCAAACAGGTGGAACGCTCCTTCAAGAAACTCAAGATGACCGTGATGACCGAAGCCTCGGTGACCCATGTCGATACCACGGGTGAGAAGTGCGTCTGCACCATCGCCACCAAGAAAGGCGAGAAGACCGTCGAAGCGGACATCGTGCTCTCCGCCGTCGGCGTGCAAACCAACATCGACGACCTCGGGCTGGAAGCCCTCGGCATCGCCACCGAGCGCGGCAAGGTCGTCGTTGACGACTACTACCGCACCAACGTTCCGGGTGTGTATGCCATCGGCGACATCGTGCACGGTCCCGCCCTGGCTCATAAAGCCGACCACGAAGCCACCATCTGCGTGGAGAAACTCTGCGGCCTCGACCCGAAACCCCTGAACTACGCCAACATCCCGGGATGCACCTACACCACCCCCGAGATTGCCTCCGTCGGACTGAGCGAGGCCAAGGCCATCGCCGCCGGTTATGAGGTCAAGATCGGCAAGTTCCCCTTCACCGCCTCGGGAAAAGCCACCGCGGCAGGCAACAAAGATGGTTTCATCAAAGTGGTGTTCGACGCCAAAACCGGTGACTGGCTCGGCTGTCACATGGTTGGCGACAACGTCACCGAAATGGTCGCCTCGGCAGTCCTCTGCCGTGAGCTGGGCGCCAAAGGCGAAGACATCATCCACGCCGTGTTCCCCCACCCCACCATGTCGGAAGGCATCATGGAGGCAGCTGCCGCGGCCTATAACGAGTGCGTACACCTTTAATTAGTTAATAGTTGGTCAGTTAGTCAGTTGGTCAGTTAGTTTTTCTTGAGATAACCTCATTTAACTATCAACTGACCAACTGATCAACTGATTAACTGAACAACTGATCAACTGAGAAAATGGAAATAATAGAAACAAAAATAAAGGACCTGTTGATTATCAAGCCGGATGTGTTTCAGGATGACCGGGGGTATTTTTTTGAGAGTTACAACCGACAAAAGTTTCTGGAGCACGGTTTGGACATGAACTTCGTGCAGGACAACGAGTCACAGTCGATGAAAGGGGTGCTCAGAGGGCTTCATTTCCAAAGGCCTCCTTACGCCCAGGGCAAACTGGTGCGCGTGGTGAGAGGCGCGGTGATGGACGTAGCCGTTGACCTTCGCGAAGGCTCCAGCACCTACGGGCAATGGGAGTCGGTGGTGCTCACCGGCGACAACAAATTCATGTATTGGATTCCCGAAGGCTTCGCCCATGGCTTCGTCTGCCTGGAGGACTACACGGTGTTCACCTACAAATGCACCAACATCTACCACAAAGCCTCCGAAGGCAGCATCCGCTGGAACGACCCCCACCTCAACATCGACTGGAACATCGAAAACCCCATCCTCTCCGACAAAGACAAAGTAGCTCCGCTGTGGGGAGGTGAGAGGTGAAAGGTGAAAGGTGAGAGGTGAAAGGTGAGAGGTGTGAACGCCCGGAGGGCGAAAGATGGTTAGAAAAACGGATTTGATTATCGAAGAATCGCCCGGAGGGCGAGAGATGGTTAGAAACACGGAATTGATTATCGTATAATCGCCCGGAGGGCGAAAGATGGTTAGAAAAACGGATTGATTATCGAAGAATCGCCCGGAGGGCGAGAGATGGTTAGAATGAATTGATAAACGATGAGAAGATTATTGTTATTTATTGGTGCCATAATATTAATAGGTGTCACGGCGATGCTGGCGACATGCATCGCGCAGAGCTCAGAAAAAGAGGACAAGGAATTCAAGAGGTCCCTCCACGAGGATGAGCTCCACTTCGAGCAAATCGACCAGAACATCCACGACATAGAATTACCCCAAAGCATGGACTTCTGCGGGGAACCTGTGCCGTTGGACCGCTTCTACGTCAGGGAAAGCCTCGAACGGGAACTGCTGGTGAACTCCTACCGTCATGCCAGCACCCTCCTGCTCCTGAAACGCACCACCCGCTGGCTCCCCGTCATCACCCCCATCATGGCGAAAAACGGGTTGCCCGACGACTTCAAATACCTCTGCATGATCGAGAGCGAGCTCACCAACGCCGTCTCCCCCTCCAAGGCGGTCGGCTTCTGGCAGTTCCTCGAAGGCACCGGCAAACAATACAAGCTGGAAATCGACGGCAAGGAAGTCGATATGCGCTACAACCAGGAGTTGGAGACCGTGGCCGCCTGCCAGTATCTCAAAGACTCGTACCGCAAATTCCGCAGCTGGACCTTGGCCGCCGCCGCTTTTAACTGCGGCAACGGCAGAATCAGCAACACCATCGAGGAGCAAAAGGTGGAGTCGTACTACGACATGCAGCTGCCCAACGAGACCGAACGCTATATCTACCGCATCCTGGCCTTCAAACTCATCACCGAGAACCCCGAGAAATACGGTTTCCATATCAGCGACGAAGGATGGTACCAACCCCTGCAATACGAGACCATCACCGTCACCGAAAGCATCCCCTCCCTCGCGGATTTCGCCATCGAACACGGCACCAACTTCAAGATGCTCAAATACTATAACCCCTGGTTGCGTGGCAAAAGCCTGACCATCTCCACCGGCAACAGCTACCAAATCAAAATCCCACGTTACTGACCATCATGAACGAATTCAGCGAAGACAGTCATCTCGTCATTAAAGGTGCCAGAGAGAACAATCTGAAAAACATCGATTTAACCATTCCCCGAAATGCCTTGGTGGTGGTCACCGGCATCAGCGGGAGCGGCAAGTCGTCGTTGGCCTTCGATACCATCTACGCCGAAGGTCAACGCCGTTACATGGAGAGTTTCTCCGCCTACGCCCGGCAGTTCATCGGCAACATGGAGCGTCCCGATGTCGATCAAATCACCGGCCTAAGCCCCGTGGTCTCCATCGAGCAGAAGTCGGTGAACAAGAACCCCCGCTCCACAGTAGGGACCATCACCGAGATCTACGACTTCTTCAGGCTGCTCTACGCCCGCATTGGCGAGGCTTATTCCTACAACACTGGCGAGAGGATGGTGCGCTACTCCGAGGAGCAGATCACCGACCTCATCCTGAAGGACTACCAAGGGAAGCGCATCGTCATCCTTGCCCCCAACGTGCGGGGAAGGAAAGGCCATTACCGTGAGCTCTTCGAGCACATCCGGCAGGCGGGGTTCACCCGGGTGCGCGTGGACGGCGAGTTGCGGGAGATCGAGTATGGCATGATGCTCGACCGCTACAAGACCCACGACATCGAGACCGTGATCGACCGTATCGACGTCAAAGACAGCGACAAGTCGCGCATTGGCAAGTCGGTGCAAACCGCCTTCCGTTACGGCAAAGGGCTGTTGATGGTAATGGACCACGAGAGCGGACAGGTGCGTTTTTTCAGCCGCCTGCTCATGTGCCCCACCACCGGACTCTCCTACGAAGACCCGGAACCCAACACCTTCTCGTTCAACTCCCCCTACGGAGCCTGCCCCAAATGCAGCGGCATGGGCGAGATCACCGTGGTCGATAAGGAGAAGCTCATCCCCAACCCCGACTTGAGCATCAAGAAAGGCGGACTCGCCCCCGCGGGAGAATACAAGGCCGGCAGCTGGATCTTCAAACAGCTGGAAGCCATCGGACTCAAATACGGATTCACCCTTGACACCCCGATGAAAGAGATCTCCGAGGAAGCACTCGACGTCATCCTGTACGGCACCAACGAGAGCTTCGAGGTGAAACGCGAGTACCTCGGCATCAATTCCGTCTATAAGATCAACTTCGAAGGCATCATCAACTTCATCGAGAGCCAGAACAACGAGGACGCCCCGGCCAGCATATCCCGGTGGGCCAACTCATTCATGAACCACGTCACCTGTCCCGTCTGCCACGGCACCCGGCTCAAGAAAGAGTCGCAATACTTCCTCATCGACGGCAAGAACATCGCCGAGGTGGCCGAGATGGACCTCTTCACCCTCAGCCAATGGGTGGAATCGCTGCCCGCGAAGCTCAACGAGCGGCAGAACGAAATCGGCAAGGAGATCCTGCGCGAGATCCAAAAACGCATCCATTTCCTCCTGGACATCGGCATCGACTACCTCTGTCTGAACCGTCAGGCCGCCTCCCTCTCGGGCGGCGAGTCGCAGCGCATCCGACTGGCCACCCAGATCGGTTCCCAGCTCACCGGCGTGCTTTACATCCTCGACGAGCCTAGCATCGGACTGCACCAGCGCGACAACCACCGGCTCATCGAGTCGCTGAAGGAGCTGCGCGACATCGGCAACTCGGTCATCGTGGTGGAACACGACAAGGACACCATGCTCAGCGCCGACTACCTGGTGGACATCGGTCCCGGTGCTGGCCGCCACGGCGGCGAGGTGGTGTTTGCTGGCACCCCGGCGGAAACCGCCAAAGGACATTCCATCACCTGCGACTATCTCAACGGAACCCGAAACATCGAAGTTCCCCGGCATCGCCGCCAACCCGAAGAAGGCAATTACCTGAGACTTTTCGGAGCCAAAGGACACAACCTCAAGAATTTGGACGTTAGCTTTCCCTTGGGGGTCATGATCTGTGTGACAGGCGTCTCCGGGTCGGGAAAATCCACCCTCATCAACGAGACCCTCGCCCCCATCCTCAACCAAAAGTTCTACCGTTCGGTGAAGAACCCCCTCCCCTACGACCGCATCGAGGGGCTGGAACTTATCGACAAGATCATCGAGATCGACCAGGCACCCATCGGCAGGACCCCGCGTTCCAACCCCGCCACTTACACCAAGGTGTTCGACGACATCCGCAAGCTCTTCGGTGAGCTGCCCGAGTCGAAGATCCGCAACTACAAGGCCGGACGCTTCTCGTTCAACGTGAAAGGCGGACGCTGCGAGGCCTGCAAAGGCGCCGGCGTGAAAGTCATCGAGATGAACTTCCTGCCCGACGTGTCGGTGATGTGCGAGGAATGCCAGGGCAAACGCTACAACCGCGAGACCTTGGAGGTGCGCTACAAAGGCAAATCCATCAACGATGTGCTGAACATGACCATCAACGAAGCCGTGGAGTTCTTCGAGAACATCCCGAGCATCATTCAGAAAATCAAGACTTTGCAAGATGTAGGATTGGGTTACCTCACCTTGGGTCAAGCCTCCACCACCATCTCCGGTGGCGAAGCCCAGCGTGTGAAACTGGCCGCCGAACTGGCCAAACGCGACACCGGAAAGACCCTTTATGTGTTGGACGAACCCACCACCGGACTGCATTTCGAGGACATCAAGGTCCTGATGAACGTGTTAAACAAACTTGTCGAAAAAGGCAACACCGTGCTCATCATCGAGCACAACATGGATGTCATCAAGATGGCGGACTACATCATCGACATGGGACCCGAAGGAGGCAACCGGGGCGGTGAGATCATCTGCCAAGGCACCCCCGAGGAAGTGGCACGATGCGCAAGGAGCTATACAGGGAAATACTTGGTTTCGGAATTATTACCGTAATTTCAGGACCTGTCCCTTACGGATATGGACACCTTCATAGAGCTTGTTGCGTTTGAGAATCTTCTCAGGCTTCACCGCAAAACGCAAGGCCACATCACGCAAGGTCTCCCCTTCGCCCACAACGTATGGCTTGGCCTTCCAATTTCGGTTCCGTAAAGGTTCAAGGTAAATCACATCCCCGCTGTGGAACTCCGCATCATCGGGATAGTTGATGAGGTTGTAGGCGCATAACTTCTTGAGTTTCAATCCAAACTCCTTCGCCATGCTCTCCGGAGTCTCCCCTTCTTTGGCAAAAACGAAACGCACATGGTTGTTCTCATAAATGAAGCGTCCGTTCGTGGTCATGTCCACCAACTCATACACCGAGCGGTCACTGGGGGAATAGGCCAGCTCGAAGCCCGGAATCGGCTCTTCCTCCACCTCCTCCATCATACCGGGATCATCGTCAGGCGTATCCTCCTCCGTGTCATCGGGCAGCAAGCCCATGGCGATTTTGTCGTATTGATCCAAGTCGTAGAGTTTGATACGGTCGATGAGCAGCTGGGCATACTTGGGATTGGTGGCATAACCGGCGGCCTTCAAGCCTTTGGCCCAACCCTCGTAGTCCATGATATCCAATTCGAACAGCTTTGCATAACGGTCGCGCGTGGTCAGAAACAGGGAATGATCCTTGAACGACTCCTCAGGGTTTTCGTATTTGCGGAAGCATTCATTTTTCTCATCGTCGTCCATGGTGTAGGTCTTGCCCGACCAGCCCTTGTGGCATTTGATGCCGAAATGGTTTTTCGCCTCGCGGGCCAAAGCGCTGTTGCCCGCCCCCGACTCCAAGATGCCTTGGGCCAGGGTGATGGAGGCCGGAATCTTATAATCGCGCATCTCGCGCATGGCGATATCCTTGTAAGTCTCAATGTATTGCTCCGGAGTAATCTTCTGGCCGGCCATGGCGAGAGGAGCCAGCAACAGGAGGAGCAGGAAAAAACGGGCGGTGTTGTGCTGCATCATAAATGGTATAAGATAAATATAGAACGCAAAATGGCGGGTAAAATTACAAAACTTTCATAAATCCACGATTCGTAACCAATAATTTCTTATTTTTGTTGGTTAATCTTTTCGCATGGATACAACAAGCATTTTTCACTATTTCAAGTCGTTGACCGACACGCAGAAGGAGCAGTACAACCAACTGAAAGCCTTGTATTTAGACTGGAACAGCAAGATCAACGTCATTTCCCGCAAGGACATGGAGCATTTTTATGAGCACCATGTGTTGCACTCGCTGGCCATTGCGAAGTACTTCGACATCCTGCCTGGCATGAGGGTGATGGACCTCGGCACGGGAGGCGGGTTTCCCGGCATCCCCTTGGCCATCCTGTTCCCCGAAGCGGAGTTTTACCTCATCGACGGCACCGGAAAGAAAATCAGCGTGGTGAATGCTGTGAAGGACGCTATCGGACTGAAAAACGTGGTGGCCGAGCACAAACGCGCCGAAGAGGTGAAAGACAAGTTCGACATCGTCACCGGCCGCGCCGTGATGACCCTTCCCGAAATCGCCAACCTGGCCGGCAACAAGCTGAGGATCAGAGGCGACATCCAGGCGGGAGGCATCCTTTACCTGAAAGGGGGCGACCTCGATGCCGAATTCAAAGCCCTTTCGAAATACTGGAGACACAAGAAAGTGGCCGTGTCAAAATATTTTAGAGAAGTATATTTCGAAGAAAAATACATAATACATTTATATTAGTTTTTAGAATTAAGAATTCAGAAGAAAGAAGTAAGAAGATGAAAAAAGTAAGGTTTACATTATCAATGATCCTCATGCTGGGATTCGGCATGACGATGATGGGACAGCAGGCGATGCCTACGCCGATGGATCCCAATGTGAGATACGGCAAACTCGACAACGGGATGACCTACTACATCCGGCACAACGAGAAGCCGGCGCAGCGTGCCGACTTTTACATTGCGCAGAAAGTCGGATCCGTGCTGGAGGAGGAAAACCAGCGTGGCCTCGCCCACTTCCTGGAGCACATGGCCTTCAACGGCACCACAAACCTCCCGGGCATGATGCTCCGCGAGTATTTGCAGAGCCGCGGCATCAAGTTCGGTGAGAACCTCAACGCCGGCACTGGCATCGACCAGACCGTGTATATGGTCACCAACGTCCCCACCAACATTCCCGGTTTGGTGGACACCTGTTTGCTCATCCTCCACGACTGGTCGAGCTTCATCGCCCTCGAAGAGGCCGAGATCGACAACGAGCGCGGCGTCATCCTGGAAGAGCTCCGCACCCGTGAGGACGCCAGCGAGCGTATCATGAAGGAGATCCTCCCTGTCATGTATCCCAACAGCCCCTACGCCAACCGTCTTCCCGGCGGTCTCCCCGAAGTGGTGGCCAACTTTAAGTACCAGACGCTCCGCGACTACTACCACAAATGGTACCGTCCCGACCTCCAAGGCCTCATCATCGTGGGCGACATCGATGTGGATGCCATCGAAAACCGTATCAAGGAGTTATGCGCCGACATCAAAGCCCCGGTGAACCCCGCTCCGAGAACCCAGTTCCTCATCGACGACAACGAAGAACCCATCGTGGCCATCGCCTCAGACCCCGAAGAGACCAGCTATCAGGTGAACCTCTACTACAAGACCGACCCCACCCCCGACTCGCTCAAAAACGACATCAACTACTGGGCCGGACAATACGTGCTTTCCATCATCACCCAAATGGAAATCAACCGCCTGCGTGAGCTGACCCAAAAAGCCAATCCTCCCTTCGTGTATGGCTACAGCTACTACTCCGACTACTACATCGCCCCCACCAAGGACGCCTGGTGCAGCATGGCCATGGCCAAAGACGCCAGCGGCATCGACGAGGCCCTCACCACCCTGGTCCACGAAAACAACCGCATGAAGCAGTTCGGTTTCACCGCCTCGGAATACGAGAGAGCCAAAGCCGACTTCATGAAACGCGTTGAGAGCCAATATAATGAAAGAAACAACACTGAGAACGGCCAGTATGTGAACGAATGCCTGGAGCACTTCCTCTCCAACGAACCCATGATGGGCATCGAGACGGAATACATGCTCTACCAACAAGTGATCCCGAGCCTGCCGCTCGAAGTCATCAACAGCTTTGCCCAGCAGCTCATCCCCGAAAACAACCTCGTCATCACCGTGACCGCTCCCAAGAAAGACGGCGAGACCCTGCCCACCAAAGACGAAATCCTCAAGATCTATGAAACCGCCAACGCCGACGTGGTGGAACCTTACCAAGAAGAGGTGTTTGAAGGTCCCCTCGTGGAGAACCTGCCCGCCCCTGGCAAGATCAAGAAAGAGGAACTCATGCCCGAGTTCGACGCCAACGTGCTGACCCTCAGCAACGGCATGAGAGTCGTCTATAAGAAGACCACCTTCAAGGACGACGAAATCCGGTTCACCGCCAACAGCAAAGGCGGTATCTCCGCACTCAAGCAGGACGACTTCATCACCCTCCAAGAACTCTCCGACGTCATCACCCTTGGCGGCGTGGGCAACTTCAGCGCCACCGACCTTCCCAAGGCGCTCGCTGGCAAGAAAGTGCGCGTCAGCCCTTATATCGACAACTACAGCGAAGGCATGAACGGCAACTGCTCACCCAAGGACCTTGAGACCATGATGCAGCTCATCTACCTGTATTTCACCGCCCCCCGCAGCGACGAAGAGGCCTTCCAATCGTACGCCCAACGTAGCAAGGCTGCCCTTGAGAACCAAGAGCTCAACCCCATGATCACCTTCACCGACTCGCTCATCAGCGTGCTCTACAACAACCACCCGCTTCGCATGAGGCTGAAAACCGAAGACATCGACAAAATCGACTACGCCAAGGCCATGAAGCTCTACAGCGACCGCTTCGCCGACCCGAACAACTTCGTCTTCTACTTCGTGGGCAACATCGACCCCGAGACCTTCAAGCCCCTCGTAGAACAGTATCTGGCCTCGCTGAAACCCGTCAATCGCAAGGAAGACTGGAAAGACATCGGACTCAGCATCCCCGAAACCAACAAGAACTGCCATTTCTCCAAGCAGATGCAGAACCCCAAGGCCAGCATCTACATGATTATGAACGGCAACATGGAATACAACTACCGTAACCAACTGTACATGAAGGCCTTGAGCGATGTCATGGACATCTACTTCACCCGCACCATCCGCGAGGAAGAAGGCGGCACCTACGGTGTCGGCGTGATGGGCCAAGTCACCGACAAACCCAAAAACGCCTATATGTTCCTCATCGCCTTTGACACCAACAAGGAGATGTACCAGAAACTGATGGGCAAGGTTTACGAAGGCCTCAACGACGTGGCAAAGAACGGTCCGTCGCAAGAGGATCTCAACAAAGTGGTGGAAAACCTCTATAAGAAACGCACCGAGCAGTTGGAAGAGAACAGTTTCTGGATGAATGCCATCGACACTTTCGAGGAGGACCACATCAACGTCGTGGCCGAGTTTGAAAGCATCGTGAAGACCATCACCCCAAAAACCATCGCCGAGTTTGCCAATGAGGTGATGAAGGGATGCAAGAAAGAGATTGTGCAACTGCCGGAATAAACGGAAAACTAATAATTCACAAATAAAAAGACAAAAATGACAGAAAAACTGACTTTGAGGGATAATCCGACCATGCGTTGGGTTGCCTTGTTGCTCTTGGCGTTAGCCATGTTTTGCGCTTACATCTTCATGGACATCCTGTCCCCCATCAAGGACTTGATGCAGACCCAGCGTGGTTGGGACAGCCTCGCTTTTGGAACCATGCAGGGTTCTGAGACCTTCTTGAATGTGTTTGTGTTCTTCTTGATTTTCGCCGGCATCATCCTCGACAAGATGGGGGTGCGTTTCACCGCCGTGCTTTCAGGCGCTGTGATGCTCGTGGGCGGTATCATCAAGTATTACGCCATCAGCGAGTCGTTCATCGGCAGTGGTGCCTACAACTGGTTCACCAACAATCTGAATTACATTCCTTTGTTCGATGAGCTTGGGGTGTCGCCTTTCTACAGGGGCATGCCCGCCTCGGCCAAGGTGGCTGCCATCGGCTTTATGATCTTCGGCTGCGGCGCGGAGATGGCCGGCATCACCGTGAGCCGTGGTATCGTGAAGTGGTTCAAGGGTCGTGAGACGGCTTTGGCCATGGGTTCCGAGATGGCTTTGGCCCGTTTAGGTGTGGCCACCTGCATGATTTTCTCGCCTTTCTTTGCCAGACTCGGCGGCAACGTTAACGTGAGCCGTTCCGTGGCCTTCGGCGTGGTACTGCTCTGCATCGCCTTAATCATGTTCGTCGTGTATTTCTTCATGGACAAGAAACTCGACGCCCAAACCGGCGAAGCCGAAGAGAAAGACGACCCGTTCAAAGTCTCCGACATTGGCAAGATCCTTTCCAGCATGGGCTTCTGGCTCGTCGCTTTGCTCTGCGTGCTGTACTATTCGGCCATCTTCCCGTTCCAGAAGTATGCCGTCAACATGCTGCAGTGCAACCTGACTTTGACCGAGCCCGCCGCCGGTTCGTTCTGGGCGGGTGATGCTGTCACCATCGTTCAATATATCATCATGCTGCTGGTGGCGGTTTGCTCTTTCGCCAGCAACTTCTCCAAGAAGAAAGGTCTGAAATACGGTTTGATGGCTGTCGCCATCATCGCCTTGGTGGTTTACTGTGTCATGGGCTTCAAGCGTGGCACTGCCGAGACCATCTTCGCCGTGTTCCCGCTGTTGGCGGTGGCCATCACCCCCATCTTGGGCAACTACGTCGATCGTAAGGGCAAAGCCGCTTCCATGCTGATGATCGGCTCCCTGCTGCTCATCCTCTGCCACCTCACCTTCGCTTTCATCCTGCCCATGTTCAAGGGCAATGCCGTCGGCGGTGTGGTGGTGGCCTACGTGACCATCCTCGTGTTGGGTGCCTCCTTCTCGTTGGTGCCTGCCGCCCTGTGGCCCAGCGTTCCGAAGCTCGTCGATGAAAAGATCATCGGCTCGGCCTACGCCCTCATCTTCTGGATCCAGAACATCGGTTTGTGGCTGTTCCCCTTGCTCATCGGCAAGGTGCTGGAGAACACCAATCCCGGTGTCACCGACCCGGTCGCCCTCAACTACACTTGGCCGCTCGTCATGCTGGCTTGCCTCGGCGTGGCCGCCCTCATCATCGGCATCATCCTGAAACGTGTCGATGCCAAGAAACACCTCGGCCTCGAAGAGCCGAACATCAAATAAGTTGAAAGGTGAGAGGTGAAAGGTGAGAGGTGCTGGCGCAGGCCACCTTTCACCTTTCAACTTTCACCTTTCACCTAAAAAAACTGCCATGAAAAGAATCATTTTGCTATTTGCTGGAATCCTTGCGATGACAGCCCTTCAGGCCCAATGGGTGGATGACCCTGAAAACAACACTCCCATTGCCAATTGCGACAAAAACTCAGCCGAGCTATATGTCTCCACCGACCACAGTACGGGTGACACGTATGTGCAGTGGCATTTCCAAGGCGAAAATGGCTGGTCGCCCTGGTTGCAACGACTTGACATCAACGGGGTTCCGCAATGGCCTGCCGAAGGCATTCACATCACCACCCCCGACTTCGCCACCTGGTCGCCAGGCTATTCCATGACCGCCGTCAAAGAAGGCGTGGTGAGCGTGTTCCGCACCCTCGGTCCCCATCACTGGGCCGTCAAAGTCAATGCCGACGGCACCTTCCCCTGGGGCGATTATGGAATGATCCTCTTCAACGGCGAAGGCGGTGGCCGCTCCGAGGTACTCGCCGGCGACGACGGTGGTGTGTGGGCCCTGGGCACCGACATGGACAGCACCTTCCTGCAATACGTCAACCCCGACGGTACCCTGAGAAACTCCGTCACCATCAAGGACCCGGCAAAGAAATGCTCCAACGGCCTCCTGCTGCCGACCGACAACGGGGTATTCGTGGTCTATTCCAAGCACACCCTCCAAGGTTATACCAGCTACGTCAAGGAGATTTACGTGGCGGGCTATGACAAAGACGGCGTCCAATTCATTCCCGAGACCTTGCTGCTTGGGCAACAAACTGTGGGTGCCAGCTATGTCCACTATGCGGTTTCCGACGGCATGGGCGGCGGTTACGTGTTCCAATGGCACAACGGCATCGGCGGGGTTTACAACACCTACGTCACGCATTTCAACCGTGATGGCCAACCCACTGTCACCGAACTCAACGGCATCCCCGTCCACAGTCCCGACCCAACCCATTTTTACACCAACGCCTACGCCACCGTCGATGCCCAAGGCAACATGATCATCGCTTACCGCCAGTCCGATGCCGACTCACAATCGAATCATCGGGTCTATGTGAACTGTATCACCCCCTCGGGCGACAAGCTGTGGGGCGATGGTATCCTGGTGGCCGACGCCACGGGAAGAAGCTACTCCGACATCCTGGTGGATGTCTTCAACTATGCGGACGGTTTTTCCGTGATCTACGGCACCAGCGCGAACACCATCGAAGCCACTGGCTACGACCTTGACGCGAATGAGCTGTGGCACACCGACATGAGCACGAGCAGATACACCAAGACCATCAGCGCCAACAGTCCCGGCTACCATCAAGCACAAAACATCGTAGCTTGGGTCAACGCCAACGATGGAGGCGTCTTTGCGCAAAATATCGGCGAGCAAGGCGAGATGGGCGAGATTGACATCCCTGTTCCACCCTGCTGCTTTGAACCAACCAACTTCGACGGTGCCTATTACTATGATGATGTGACCGCCACCTTCGGGGCCATGCTCAGTTGGGAAGCCCCCGCCGACGAAGTATTGCACTACAACCTGTACCGCCAAAACCTCATCAATTCCTCCACCGAAGTCATTGAGATTGACGCCAACGCCACCTCTTTCTTCGACGAGACCCTTCCCGGCAGTTACAAGTACCAACTCACCGCCATGTACGAAAGCCAAGAGTCGGGATTCGCCCCTACCCCCTACGGCGAGGACTACCTGATGATCGAGGTAACCTCCGTTGCCGAGGACAGCGTTAAGGAGATGATTACCGTCACCAAGATTTACACGACCACCGGACAACTCCTCCGCCAAGCCCACCTAGAGGAGCTCAACCCTGGCGTTTACCTCCTTCAGGGACTGGACACCGACGGAAAACCGGTCACCCGGAAAGCGATTGTGTTATAAATAAGATATATAACTATTAAAACATTATCAATATGAAAAAACTATTACCACTTGTTTTGAGCTTATTTGCAGGCGTAGCGTTACACGCCCAGTGGGTCAACGACCCGATAAACAACACCTTTATCGCCAACACCTCCGCGGATGCCGGAGAGATTTATCTTTCCACCAATGCGGAGACCGGTGACACCTACGTGCAATGGAATCAGTTCTTCTCCAACGGATGGTCGCCTACTTTGCAGCGTCTCAACTTCGCTGGCGAGCCGCAATGGGGAGCCCAGGGCATCCACATCGGGGCGCATGAGTTTTCATCCTCTTCCGAGGGTGTCGCCATGGCGGCGACTGCCGACGGCGGGGTGGTCAGCTGTTTTGCCATTTATGACGGATACACCTACGCGGTAAAGATCAACGCCGACGGCACCTTCGCATGGGGCGAGGAAGGCGTTCAGCTTTTTGGCGGACTCGGTTTCTCGCGTGCTGAGGTCATCGCCGGCGACGACGGCGGCGTGTGGGCCTTGGGCTTCGACTACCACAACCTGTATTTGCAGTATGTCAACGCCGACGGCACCCTGAACCCCACCGTCACCATCCAAGATGCCGGTGGCCAAAGCTGCATGTACGGACAGCTTACCCTGAGCTACGAAAACCGTGTCTTCTTGACCTACGAGAAATGTGGCAACGGCTTTTACACCAACAAAGAGATCTACGTGGCGGGTTACACCACCGACGGCACCCCGTTCTGCACCGAGACACGCCTGATGGCCAGCCAGACCTTCCAGGTTACCTATCTGCATTACGCCATCCCCGACGGACTGGGCGGCGGTTATGTCTTCATCTGGCATCCGGCCATGGGTGACTTCAACGTTTACGTGTTCCACTACGACATGAACGGCGTCTCCACCATCGCCGACCCCAACGGCATTCCGGTCCACTCCATTGACCCGGACCACTTATATATCAGCGCCTACGCCACCGTGGATCCTGACAGCCACGACATCCTCCTCATTTATGAGCAAACCGACAGCTATTCGCAAAGCCAGTGCAAACTCTACATGAACCGCATCACTGCTACGGGAGAGCGACTTTGGGGAGAAGGCAAGCTCATCCTTGACAACGGCACCACACCTTGCGGCGGCTTGCGTATCGACGCTTTCGAGGAAGGCGGAGGTTTCACGGTCATCTACCACAGAGGCACTAGTATGACGGGACCGGAATCCACCGTGGAAGCACAAGGGTTCGACATGGACGGCAACAATTTGTGGAACACCCAACTATGTTCCAACACCTACGGCAAAACCGGCGACGAAAACACCACCGGATTCCATGGAGGACAAAACATCGTGGCATGGGTGAACAACAACAACGGTGGTCTCTATGGCCAAAACATCGGCATCAACGGCGAAATGGGAGAAGTGACTCCCACCCCACCCGAGCCTTGCAATGCTCCCGAGAGTTTCGACGGACGCTATGTCTATGACGATGAGACCGGAACCTACGGCGCTTTCGTCACCTGGACGGCACCCGAAGGCCAGCCTTTGCATTACAACCTCTATGTCACCCATCCTAACGGATGCACCACCACCGTTGAGATTGCCCCTGAAGAAACAGAGTTCTTCGATGAAAGCACGGTCATCGGAACCGTCATCTACCAACTGACCGCCGTTTATGAGCACTGCGAGTCGGAATACGCGCTCACCGTCGATGGCAGCGACCACCTCGCCATCGAGCTGACTTCAGCCTCCGAAAACACAGAGATGCCCATCGTCACCGTGTTAAAGGTTTATACCTTGAACGGGCAAGCCATCCAAAGCGCTCAATGGAAGCACCTGAGCAAAGGCGTTTACATCGTGCAAGGCCTCACCCAAGACGGGACCTTGGTCACACAAAAACGTTTTGTTGAAAAGGGACTCTAAGAAAAACCTATCATAAACTATTCTGACCCAAGGGGTTCCACATGAACCACCACATGGGTCTCTTCACCATAATGGCCTCGGAGGAGCTCTTCCACCTCCGAGGCCTTATCGTGTGCTTCCTTTAAACTGAGGTTGCCGTCCATGAGGACGTGCAGCTCAATGGCATAATGGTTGCCGATGCGTCGGGTACGCAACTCATGAGGATTGCTGACCCCCGGCACTTCCGCCACAAGTCGGAGGATTTCCTCCTCCACCGCGTCGGGAAGCGACTGCTCCATGAGGTCACCGATGCCATTCTTCAGCAGTTCGAAGGCCACTTTGACGATAAAGGCACCCACCACCACTGAAGCCACAGGATCGAGGATGGTCCAACGCGCCCCAAGGAAGATGGCGCCGCCGATCCCGACCGCTGTACCAATGGACGACAGCGCGTCGCTGCGGTGATGCCAGGCGTTGGCCTCCACCGCCTTCGAGTTCAAGCGTTTCGCTTTATGGATGGAATAACGATACACTGCCTCTTTCAGCACAATCGACACGATGGCAGCCCAAAAAGCCAACATCCCAGGGGCCTCCAGCACCTCGCCATTGAGCCAGTCGGCAATTTTCAAAGCGCCCTTCACAATGATGCTGATGGCCACGCCCAACAAGGCGAGGCCAATCACCGTCATCGCCAACGTCTCATATTTCCCATGACCATAGTCATGCGACTTGTCCTGCGGCTTGTTGCTGATCTTGACAAATACCAGCACCACGACGTCGGTCACAAAATCGGAAAGCGAGTGCAAGGCATCCGCCATCATGGCAGCACTGTGTCCCAAGGCCCCTGCCACAAACTTGAAGGTGAGGAGCAACACATTCACCGCACTCCCCACCAGGGTCACCTTATAAATCTCTTTCTCCCGGTTCATGTCCAACCACCACTAAATCTTGAAACGCAGCGAGACCTCCGACAAAATATCGTGCTTCTTGTAACTCTCAGAGGGAACGCGGCTGCGATACTCATACGTGAACGAGAGGTCGAGAAACAGCATCCTGGTGATCTTGGTCTGGAGTTTCGTCACACTGTTGATGATATAATCATGAAAGTCAAGCACCGAAGGCTGATAAAACGTGCAGTGATACAACGAAAGATTCTCCGCGATTTTCTGGGTGAATTTGGGTCGGATGGAGATACGATAGTTGTTGTGGGGCAGCACCGTCTCGTCGGTAAAGTCGGACCAGTCATAGACAAAGGCCGCACTGATGGAATAGTCACAGACAGAAGGCTTCACATACAACCGATACTTCATACCAATCAAGCCGCTCAACTTGAGGTCATAACCCTTGAACTGGTTGGTAAGCGCCTCGCAAGCCAAGAAAGGCGAGTATTTCCCATATTGGTACAAATCCATCTTCACTCCGCCGTTGACCTCGAAGTTGGTTTTCTCCCACTGTTGCCCGACATTAGCCTTGTGGATGAGCGAGCTGTAGAGCAGCTTGTAATGGAAATCGAGTGCGATAACACTGTCGTTGCGTGTCACCGAGCCGTCGTTGCTAAGATTGCAGTTGTTGACATTGCCCGTGTTGAGCGAGGCTCCAAGACCCACGCTATAATGCCACTTGTTTTGGGCATCAACACATAAAATACTAAATATCAATAATATAAGTAAAAGAAGACGTGTTTTGCTCATTTCTTTTCGATTTGGATGCAAATATACAATAAAAATGTTTATTTTTGCCTTTTACTTAAACTAATAAAACTATGAGAAAGCGTCTGCTTATCGCCATTCTTGCCTTCCTCACGATGGGAGCCACGGCACAAGACTGTTGTTCTTCTGCCACTTGTAAAATGAACATGAACGACAAAGCCGAGAACATTGTAGGTATTTACCAGAGCAAGCAAGGTGACGATGTATTCAAAGCCAACATCACCCTGCAAAAAGACGGCACTTTCAAAGGTCAGATTTTCTGGCTCGAGAAAGACCGTGACGCCAACGGCAACAAAATTCTGGACGAGAAAAACCCCAACAAGAGTCTCCGCAACACCCCATGCGATGAGATTGTGCTTTTCACGGGGTTGAAATACAATGCCAAGAAAAAACGCTGGGACGACACCAAGATCTATGATCCCCAGCGTGGCATCAACGCCCACATGCATGCCGAATTTACCGATGACGGGCAGCTCAAAATCAAAGGTACCGTCCTTGGCATCGGCGAAACCGTTTACTGGAAAAAACTGAAATAACCGCCATGAAACACACACTGACAGCCCTCGTTTTATTGGTCGCCGCGCTCTTTGCCCAAGCTTACGCATCGGATCCGGTGACATTGCACAGTCCCGACGGAAAATTGGAGCTCCGTTTTGAACTCCGGGACGGTGTACCTTATTATTCCCTCGACCGTACCGGCCAGCCGGTGGTATTGCCCTCCAAGATGGGCTTCACCCTGGAATGGCGCGACGACTTGGCCCATGCCTTTGTTTTGAAAGGCACCGACTTCGACAGCTTCGACGAGACTTGGGAACCCGTCTGGGGCGAGGAAGCCCGAATCCGCAACCATTACAACGAGCTGTTGGTGACCCTCGAACAGCCCATCGGCTCCGTGGAGAGCATGGACCACTCCACCGAGAAACGCCCCACCGTGATGCAGATCCGTTTCCGGCTCTACGACGACGGGCTGGGCTTCCGCTACGAGTTCCCCATGGAGAACGCCCTGGTCTGCTTCTGGTTCAAGGAAGAGCTGACCGAGTTCGCCATGGCCGGCGACCACACCGCCTGGTGGATTCCGGGCGACTTGGACACCCAGGAATACAACTACACCCAATCGCGCCTCTCGGAGATCAGCACCTTGTTCGAGGCCGGCCACAAAGACGGTGGATGGCCTTGGACCGCTTTCTCCAACACCGGGGTGCAAACCGCCTTGCAGATGAAGACCGACGAAGGCCTTTACATCAACATCCATGAGGCCGCCACCCTCGATTTCCCGACCATGCACCTTGATTTAATAACAGGGAGAGAAGCATCATCCAACAGTTCTCCGTTTACCTTTAGGGCTTGGCTCTGTCCCGACGCCGCGGGCTACAAAGGACGCCTTCAGGCACCTTGCCACACCCCCTGGCGCACGGTGATGGTCTGCGAGAGAGCCACCGATGTGCTGGCTTCAAGGCTGATTTTGAACCTCAACGACCCCTGCGCCCTGGAAGACGTGTCATGGATCCACCCTGTTAAATACATGGGAGTGTGGTGGGAGATGATCTCGGGCAAAAGCACCTGGTCCTATACCGACCAGTTCCCGTCGGTGAAGCTTGGCGAGACCGATTTCGAACATGCCAAACCCAACGGCACCCATGGCGCCAACAACGCCAACGTGCGCCGTTACATCGACTTTGCCGCCGCCAACGGCTTCGACGCCCTCCTCATCGAGGGATGGAACGTGGGGTGGGAAGACTGGTACGGCAAACAGAAGGATTTCGTGTTCGACTTCCTCACGCCCTACCCCGACTTCGACCTGCCCGCGCTCAACAAATACGCCCATGAGAAAGGCATCCGCCTCATCATGCACCACGAGAGTTCCGCCTCCACCGTCAACTACGAGCGTTGGATGGAGAAGGCCTACAACCTGATGAACCAATATGGCTACGACGCCGTCAAGAGCGGCTATGTGGGCACCATCATCCCCTTCGCCGAAGGACATTACAGCCAGCCCATCAACAACCACTACCATTATGCCATCGTGGAGGCCGCCAAGCACCACATCATGGTGAACGCCCACGAGGCGGTACGCCCCACAGGGTTGTGCCGCACCTGGCCCAACATGATCGGCAACGAGAGCGCCATGGGCACAGAGTTCCGGGAGCGCATCAACCCCGGCCACACCACCATCCTGCCTTTCACCCGTTTGCAAGGCGGTCCGATGGACTACACCCCAGGCATTTTTGAGCCCGACATGGGGAAAATCGTCCCTTGGGGCAAGAAGATGCACCACACCATCTGCAACCAGTTGGGACTCTATGTGACCTTCTACTCGCCTTTGCAGATGGCCGCCGACTTCCCCGAGCATTACGAGCCTTACATGGACGCCTTCCAGTTCATCAAGGACGTGGCCGTTGACTGGGACACCAGCCTCTACCTCTATGCCGAGCCTGGCGACTACATCGTCACCGCCCGCCATCCGAAGCTCTCCTCGCTGAACAAAGCCGCCGAGGGGCTCGCCTCCCTGCCCGACGGCAAACAAGGCGTCATCAACAGCGTCACCCGTTTCGTCTATAACCTCTCACCTCTCACCTCTTCCCTTTCCCCTCTCGCCTCCCCTCACGACGTTTGGTACGTGGGCGGCATCACCGATGAGAACGCCCGTGAAGTGAAGGTGAAACTCGACTTCCTGAAGCCTGGTGTCACCTACGACGCCACCATCTACGCCGATGCCAGCGACGCTGACGGGATGCCTGGCGACACCTATAACCCGCAAGCCTACACCATCACCCATAAAAAGGTGACTTCCAAAACGGTATTGAAACTCAAGATGGCCCGTTGCGGCGGCTTCGCGATCTCCTTAAGATCAAGATAAGCGGACATAGGAGTCGCCATCGCGCATCCGACTGCGTTATGATTTAAGTGGCGGTTTTAACGGGTGGTGTTCGCGCAGATATAGTCCAGCACTTCGCCCACCGTATTGAATTTGGGGTTTCCTTCGAATTTGAACCCGAACTTCTCCTCGACGGCAAGGCTCATCAGGAGGAGGGTCAGGGAATCGAGGCCCACGTCGCGGACGAGTTGTGAATCGTTGTTGATGGCCGAGAAGTCGGAGGAAGGTTTGATGAGCTTCAAGATCTCCTTCAGTTCATCGAAAACTTTATCTCTTTGCATAGCGTTGTTAATTGCGTGATACTTTCATGGCGCCGGTACGTTTGAAGTCCTCTTTGCGCACGGTGATTTTACTGATTTGATGGGTGGTAGGCAGGGTGGCGTTGATTTCGCCGACGAGGTTTCTGAAGTAGGCTTCCACTTCTTCCCAGGGGGTGTTGGCGAATTCCTCCATACGGGGCAGAATCTCGATGGCGATCACATTGCGTCCGTCGAGTTCATCCTCTTTGACGAGGCAGTCGCGGAGTTTGGGGCATTTGTAGAACGGTTCCTCGATGCTCTCGGGGCTGACGTTTTCGCCGTTGGAGAGGATGATGAGGTTCTTGATGCGCCCCACGATATAGAGGTAACCGTCTTCGTCGAAACGCGCAAGGTCGCCGGTCTTCACCCAGCCGTCGGGGGTCAGGGTCTCCGCGGTCTTCTCGGGGTCGCCGTAGTAGCCCAGGAACACGTTATCGCCACGGTACCACAGCTCGCCGTCCACGATTTTCACTTCCTGTTCGGGATAGATTTGTCCGACTGACGTGGGTCTTTCTTTCACATCGATGTTGCCGGAGGTGAGGTTGGCGCCTTCGGTCATGCCGTAGCCTTCAAAGAGTTGGATACCAAGCTTGTCGAACTCGGCGATGAGTTTCGGGGGCACGTTGGAAGCGCCGGAGATGATATATTTGAGGTTTCCACCGAGGAAGCCCACGCCATACATCTTGATGAGGCCCATCAGGATTTCGCAGATGCCGGGAACGGCCACGAGATAGGAGGGCTTGATGGCCGGGAACTTGGAGATGGTTTCCTTGACATTGGGGGCGGCCACCCATTCGGCGCCTTTGTAGAGGGCCGACATCGTGCTGCAAATCAAGCCGAACACATGACTCAGCGGCAGCACGCAGGCGTAGCGGTGGCAGCCGAGCTGTTTGCCGGGGGCGTAGCATCCGTTGAGGGAGCCGCGCATGATGGCCCTATGGGGCAAGACGGCGCCTTTGGGAGTGCCGGTAGTGCCTCCCGTGAAGAAAATCGCCGCCGGATCGTCCTTGTCAACCACCGCGACCGGAGCGGCATGGTCGGCACACTCGGTGATGGCGATGGCGGGGCATGGAAGGCCCTTCACCGCCTCGGCGAAGTCCTTGCCAAAGGCGAGCAGCTTCACGCCGAACTTCATGCAACATCCCACAATGGCCTGGGGCGGCAGCTGCGAAGGCAGGTTGATGGCCACCATGCCGGCAGAAGTGACGGCGAGGAACATCTCCACGGCCTCCACCGTGGTGTTGTCGAGAATAGCCACCTTGTCGCCTTTTTGCAACCCCTTGTCAAGCAAAAGAGCGCGTTTGCGGGCCACTATCTCACAGACTTCTGTGTAATTGTAACTGTGAACCGTATCAGACAGGCAGGGCAGAGCGCTCCACTTTTGCGCAATCCATGTAACAAACTCGGGGATGGTCGGGATAAACTTCAGCTGCGCGAGCTCTTCGGCAGGAAGCATACTGGTAAAGTAATCTTTCTTCATAACGAATAATGAATTAAAAAAAAGGAGACGTGTTATCGCCTCCTGGTGTTTGAGTGGGAACTGTTGGACTCGAACCAACGACCCCCGCCTTGTAAGGGCGATGCTCTAAACCAACTGAGCTAAGCTCCCTATTGCGGCTGCAAAGATAAGAATTATTGCGGAACCAGAAACGTCGGACTTGCTTTTTTTTTCAATAATGGCAAGATTATTGTTTTTTTTATTATTTTTGCTCTTCAAAACATCGAAAATGAACAAGAATCATCTTAGGAAACTCCAACGTTATCTTCCATTTGTTTTATTAATTGCGAGTCTTTTGGCTTGCACTTTCGCTTTTGGTGACGTAGGCAACCAGAACCGCTACAGCTCCGGCAGCAGCAGTGGCGGGGGCGATGGTGACCTGGGGGCCCTCATCGGCTATCTCATCGGCTTGTTCATCCAAGACCCGGCCGTAGGCATGGTCGTGCTGGTCATCCTGGTCATTATCATCCTCATCGGGAGGTTCAAATCGAAGAAGCAAGCCTCTGACCCCGGCTACATCAACCAGCAGGTGAACGACCAGGCCAACAACGACCGTCCTTACGACAACACTTCGGTGGTGGCCGACAAGATCCGCCAGACTGACCCGGCCTTCTCGTCCGAGAAATTCATCAGCTGGGCCCAGGAGGTGTTCATGAAGATCCAGCAGGCCTGGACCGACCGCGACTGGAAGCCCATCCGCCCCTTCGAGAGCGAGAGCCTCTTCTCCACCCACCAGCAACAGCTCAATGAATACATCCGTCTCAACAAGATCAACGTCATCGAGAAGGTGGGCATCAAGCACTGCTCCCTGAAGTCGTTCTCCGTTGATGGCGACAAGGAGACCATCGTGGTCATTCTCAACGCCGTGATGCGCGATTATGTCATCGACGCGGAGACGAAGAAGGTGCTTGAGAGCGACCCGAACCGCGACTGGTACATGAAATACGAGCTGACCTTCATCCGCAAGGCAGGCGTGAAGACCAAGCCCGGCATCAGCAACCTCTCCACCACCAACTGTCCCTGCTGCGGCGCCCCCACTGAGATCACCTCGGCGGGACAATGCCCCTATTGCGGCAGCATCATCACCACGGGCGAACACGACTGGGTGCTGAATAACCTGGTGGGAGTGAATGGGTAAGGTGAAAGGTGAAAGGTGAAAGGTGAGAGGTTGAGAAAAGTCATGAGTTTAGATAACAAACAAAACAAGGGAATTTAAATAAATAAACAAATAAACAAATTATATTAAAAAATTAAAAACAAAACAATGGGACTTATTAAAGCAATAGGCGGTGCCATTGGAGGCACTCTCAAAGACCAGTGGTTAGACCTCATCAAATGCGATGACATGAACATGGACACCCTGATGGTGAAACAGACCACCAAGACAGGACAGATTTCAAAGGGCAGCCGCATCCTTGTGGCTCCCGGCCAGGCCGTCGTCATCTACGACAGCGGCGCGATCCTCGACGCTTCCGCAGAGGAAGGCGTCTATACCTTCGACCAATCGTCGTCACCCTCCTTCTTCGGTGGCCAGTTCGGCCCTGTCTTCAAGGAGATGTGGCAGCGTTTCACATACGGCGGCACTCCCGCCAAGGAGCAGGCCGTGTTCTTCTTCAACCTGAAAGAGATCATGGGCAACAAGTTCGGCACAGCGGCCCCGTTCATGTTTGAGGACTGGAAGCACCCCGTCCGCAACGAGTTCGGCGAGAAAAACGCCATGTACGTTGAGATCCGCTGCTTCGGCAACTACACCTTCAAACTCGACGACCTCGCCCTCTTCATGCGCACCTACGCCGGCACCGGCAACGTGGTGAGGAAAGAAGACATCACCGAACAGATGCGCGCCGAAGTCATCAGCGTGTTGGAAAGCGTGGTCAACTCCCTGGGCAACGAGCAGAACCCCGTCGGCGCCCTCCAGCTCCCCGACAAGAAGACCGAGATGTTTGAACTGATGAACCAGCGGGTGTATGACGAGCGCATCCGCGCGAGAGGCATCCGCCTCCTCGGCTTCAACATCGAGTCCGTCACCCTCTCGCCCCAGAGCCAGGAAGACATGAGGAAATACCAGACGGGTGGCTCCAGCAACCTGTCGAGAGGCAGCATCCTCGAGTCCATCAACACGGCAGCTGGCAACGAAGGCGGTGCTGGCACCGGCTTCATGGGCATCGGCATGGCGGGCATGGGCATCGGCGCGGCGGGCAACATGATGGGCAACATCATGCCCAACCAACCCACGCAACCGGCACCCGCCGCTCCGGCACCACAGGCGCAAGGCGTGCCCTGCCCCAAATGCGGCACCCTCATCACCGGCAAGTTCTGCCCCGAGTGCGGCACACCGGCGCCCGCTCCCAAGACACCCAAGAAGTGCCCGAAGTGCGGTACCGAGACCACTGGCAAGTTCTGCCCCGAATGCGGCACCCCCATCCCGGCGGACCAAGGCCCGAAAAAATGCCCTAAGTGCGGCACTGAGACCACCGGCAAGTTCTGCCCCGAATGCGGCACCCCCGTCGCCTGATAACAACAATGGGGTTGCGCCATGGCGCAACCCCATCTAAACGAGCGAATAACGGGGTTCGAACCCGCGACCCTCAGCTTGGGAAGCTGATGCTCTACCAACTGAGCTACATTCGCAATTCAGCCGCAAAATTACGGAACTTTTCGTAATTGTCAACCCTTTTTAGAAAAAAAACTCTCAACTGTTAACTGTCAACTATCAACTGAACATTATGCCTATCACCAAAAGAGAAGAAGATATCATCCGTCAGAGCTTCCAACCCAAGTCATGGAACGACGTCAAGACCCACGACTCCTGGTCCGTGTTCAAAATCATGGCGGAATTCGTGGACGGCATGGAGAAGATGTCGAAAATCGGCCCCTGCGTCGCCATCTTCGGCTCCGCCCGAACCAAACCCGAGGACAAATACTATAGAATCACCGAGGAAATCGCCGCCAAGCTCACCAAACTCGGCTTCGGCGTCCTCACCGGTGGCGGCCCCGGCATCATGGAAGCCGGCAACAAAGGCGCCAAAGAAGCCGGCGGCAGCAGCGCGGGACTCTCCATCGTACTCCCCTTCGAGGACAAGCCCAACGACTACATCGACCATGACAAAAACATGCGCTTCAACTACTTCTTCGTCCGCAAAAACATCTTCATGCGCTACGCCCAAGGCTATATCGTCATGCCCGGCGGCTTCGGCACCCTCGACGAACTGTCGGAAGCCCTCACCCTCATCCAAACCGAGAAACTCTGCGACTTCCCCGTCATCCTCGTCGGAAAAGACTACTGGCAAGGACTCATCGACTGGTTCCACAACACCCTCGAAAAAGAAAACATGATCTCCTCCCAAGACTTCGACATCTTCCATGTGGTGGACACCGCCGACGAGGCCGTAAAAGTCATCGAGGACTTCTACAGGAGATTCAGCGTGAAAACCAACCTCGAACTTTAATGCAAATCCCCATCCAACTCTTTGATATCGAAGGAGAAGGCTTCCATCTCATGATGCAAGGCAAAATCAATGGCATGGAAGCCTTGTTCCTCATCGACACCGGCGCCTCACGCTCCGTGTTCGACCCCACCTCCATCACCAAATTCATCGAAAAGCCCACCTTCAAGAGAAAAAAAGGCACCGTCTGCGGACTGGGCGGCGACAAACTGAAAAGCGCCACCTTCACCATCGCCTCCTTGACACTCGGCGACATCGAACTCAACAACTATGAAGCCGTGGCGCTCGACATGCAGATTGTCAACAAAACCTACTCGAAACTGGGCATCCCGCCCATCGACGGCATCATCGGAAGCGACATCCTCTACCGGCTGAAAGCCACCATCAACTACCGCTTGAGGAAGATACGGTTCACCAAACCGAAATCAAAAGCCAAACCCAACAAATAAACGCCCGGAGGCAGGTCCTGCACCTCCAAAACCGGCTCTTTGGACGAAACCGCCCGTTCCAACCGCTTCCTGCCAAAGGCGTCCATCACCATCACAGTCTTTATTCCCTCCCCTTTTGTGATGATATGGATTTGCGATTGTACAGGATTGGGGAATATCAACACTTCTTCGTCCTCCTGAAACTCGGATATTGCAAGGTTAACGACAGGAATGTCGGCATTAATAAGCCGCAATCCTCCCGCGAAGCTACCCGCCATCATCTCAAGAATCCCGTCGCCGTTCAAGTCGGCCACCGCCACCGAAGCGCGTGTCCCGACACGTTGCGGCACATCCTCGCAGATCTCCGGCCAACGATCCGAGACCTCCTCGAAAACCGTTTGGCCATCGGCGGCAAGCCCTTCAAAAAGAAACAGTTTGCCCGATTCAGACCCCACCGCCAGCCACACCTTTTCGTCCGACGAAAACAAGGTCGGGACACTGTATCCATAGTAAGAGGTGTGGTAGTCGCGCACATCCACCCCTCCCCATTCGTCGGTCACCCAATGGAATGCCTCTTCAGGAGCCGAGGCGCCAGAGCCACGGTAAAACGACAGCTTCCCGGTGGCGTTGCCCACCACCAAATCGGTCCAGCCATCCTGATCCACATCAAAAAGGCAGGGAGCCGACCAAGGTTTGTCATAGTGGAGAAAATCATCCTCCAGCAAGGAGCCGTCATGGGCAAAGAGCCGCAAACGGCCCTCCGCAGTACCCACCAACAGTTCCGGTAGTCCATCGTTGTCGAAATCGAAAAAAGCCGGCGACAGCCCCATGGCGCAGTCGGTCTTCACAGGAAAAGATTGCAGCACGAAGGCCGGCTCCGTAGCGTTTCCCACGTTTCTGAGCCAACTCAGCTCCGCCTTGCGGCTCGTCTCCACAACGCCATCCTGCCCCCAGTCGTTTTCAATGTCGCCGATGGTACCCAGGACCACGTCCAACAGGCCGTCGCCATCCCAGTCCACCACCACGGGAGTCGCCCCCGTACCGAGGTCAATCATCCCGTTTTGCAGAAACGACTTTGTATAAATTTGAAAATCAGGAATTTCATTGGTACCATGATTCAGATATAGCCAGACGCTCTCTTTTCCTTTACAGGCCATGGGATCGGGGTCGAAAGGCGAAACCAGCAAGTCGTCCACACCGTCATTATTGACATCGGTGAAGAACGGCACCGGCATGGAAGGAAGACGCACAGGGCATTGTTGGGGGAAAGCTTCCGTTTGGCTGACCATCAAAGCCTTTTCGGCATCGCCCCCATTCATTAATAAGGTCAACCCGGGATAATCCACATCGGCCAGGAGGAGGTCGGGCAGCGCATCGCCATTCAAGTCCCTGACCGTCACCGTCGCGCCCCGATGCCTCACAGGGTCCACCTTAAGGCCATAACCGAAGAGGCAGGTATCGAGGTACATCACATTGTTCTCCTCACTCTCCCCCACCCTGCCCCAGCAAAGGTCCACCCGTTCATAGACCAGCGAGTCGCGGGTGCCATAACGTTCCATCGACAGGTTTCGGTGATGTTCGATGAAAGTGCCCAACACCCCGAAGGTGAGCAGGTCGAGGTCGCCGTCGCCGTCCAGGTCGGTGAGGGCCGGATAGTCCGCGTTGGTAGCCAGGATGTTCACCTCGCCACCACCTTGAAACGAAGTCAGGTAGGGGGCGACCACCTGGTGAAAGGCCGGATGCCCCGTAGCGGACACATTGCGATACACCATGATGCCCGCCCATCCGGGGGAATACGTGAAGAGGTCCTCCCTCCCATCCCCGTCGTAATCTGCAAAAACCACCCAGTCGCTCAGCTCGGGGAAGGCCCCGTCGTAGATGGAAGTATATTGATAGTCAAGCGCTCCCCTTTCTCCTCGATTCAAGAAACAAAGCAGGCGGTTGTCATGGCGGTCGAACACCAGCAGGTCTTTCATGCCATCCCCGTCGAGGTCCATGCGGCCAAACTGGCAGGCGTTGAGGCCTCCAACCCAAGGAAAGTGGAAAGTGGAAAGTGGAAAGTGGAAAGTTTCCTTTTCAGCGCCGGGAAGGTAGAGAGAGGCCAATAGTAATATCGTCAGAAAAAGGCGTTTCATCAAGTGCAAATTTAATCATTTTGAAGAGTACAGCGGAAAGTGCTTCATCTTTTTTTATTACTTTTGCGAAAAATTTGAGTTGTTATGTCACGAATTTTAATCATTGACGACCAGGACGCCATTCGCAGGGTGCTGCGAGAAATCTTGGAAAACGAAAAATACCAGGTGGATGACGCCGCCAACGGTCCTACCGCCTTGCAGATGATGAAGGACCAGGAGTATGACGCCATCCTCTGCGACATCAAGATGCCCGACATGGACGGCATCGAAGTGCTGGAACAGGTGAAAACCCTGTACGACACGCCCGTCATCATGATTTCGGGCCATGGCACCGTTGACAACGCCGTCGATGCCTTCAAGAAAGGCGCGTTCGACTTCATCTTGAAACCGCCCGATCTGAACCGGCTCCTCATCACGGTACGCAACGCCTTGGACAAGAGGAAACTAAGCACCGAGAACAAGGCGTTGAAGAAAGCCGTGAGTCGTCAGAACGAGATGGTGGGACAGTCGGCGGCGATGATGGAGGTGCGTGACATGATTGAGAAGGTGGCCCCCACGGGTGCGAGGGTACTCATCACGGGCGAGAACGGAACTGGCAAAGAGCTGGTCGCCAAGCAGTTGCACGAGTTAAGTCCACGTCGTTACGGGCCATTCATCGAGGTAAACTGCGCCGCCATCCCCGCGGAGCTCATCGAGAGCCAGCTGTTCGGTCATGAAAAAGGTTCCTTCACCTCCGCCATTAAACAAAAGAAGGGCGACTTCGAGCTGGCCGACGGAGGCACGTTGTTTTTGGACGAGATCGGCGACATGAGTCTGGCCGCCCAGGCCAAGGTGCTGCGGGCCTTGCAGGAGAACAAGATTGTGCGCGTGGGTGGAGAGAAGGAGATCCCAGTGGATGTGCGCATCATCGCCGCCACCAACAAGAATCTGAAGAAGATGATTGAGGAGAATGCCTTCCGTGAAGATTTGTACCATCGTTTGAGCGTCATTGTGATTCATGTTCCTCCCTTGCGGGAGCGCAAGGATGATATTCCGTTGTTAGTCAACAGCTTCGTGGAGATCATCGCCCAGAACATGGGGAAGGCCACGCCCAGTTTTGACGACGATGCCATTGAGGAGTTGAAAAACTACCAGTGGACGGGCAACATCCGCGAGTTGCACAACATTGTGGAGCGTTTGGTGATTCTTTGCGGCAGCACCATCACGAAGGATGACGTCATTCATTTCGGGAACCCGCTGAGTTAGTTGGCAGTTGTTCAGTTGTTCAGTTGTTCAGTTGGCAGTTGTTCAGTTGTTCAGTTGTTCAGTTGGCAGTTGGCAGTTGGCAGTTGTTCAGTTGGCAGTTGTTCAGTTGGCGGTTGGCAGTTGGCGGTTAGCAGTTGGGAGTTGAAAGAATAGATTAACCTTATTCAGAAGTTTTTTTCAGCAAGCCCTTGCGGGGCATTGTGATTTGTTGTATTTTTGCGGCCTGTTCTTTGAGAGGTGACAACTCTAAACTCTAAACTGAACAACTGAACAACTGAACAACTGAACAACTATCAACTGATTTGGGGGTGACCGGTTTTGACAGCAAGATGAATTGTCACGGAAGCATGCCGAGCCTTGCAGCGAAGCTCGTAAATCTTAACTGCAAAAAAGTAATTGGC
>CACZQL010000090.1 GCA_902783365.1 uncultured Bacteroidia bacterium
GGCAGTCTTCACCACATTCTGGAACAGCTGTGAAGGAAGGATAAAGAAGCCCTTCGCCTGAACGGCATCCATTTTGCCACCTTTGGCTTGCTCGTCGGGCATATCGGCGTAGTTGAAGTTCTTCTGCCCGAAGTCATGCATCCGCTTGTTGAAGTAATCGGCTATGTATTCTGATATAAAACGGTAGAAGATAGAGCCCAGCACGTAGGCTTTGAACTCCCAGCCGTCCACGCTTCCGCGCAGGTCGTTGGCTATCTTCCATATTGTTTTGTGCAGTTCGGCACGTTCTTGCTGTGTGGCCATAAAAGTGAATATTGTTACAAAAAAACAAAGGTAAAGAAAAAAACAATAAGAAAGGATAAAATAACTTGTTGGCGGAATAAAAGTAGTGCATATTTAATATGACTAATAGGTTTTTCGATGATAAAAATCGAAAAAAATGAGAAAACAAAAAAGGCGTAACCCTTTCGGATTACACCTTTTTTGATGGTGATTTAAGCGATACCTTACTTGACCTCTTCAAAGTCAGCATCGGTAACATTATCATCGTTACCGCCATTGCCATTGTTTTGAGAGCCTTGGCCGGGGTTGCCGCCTTGGAAGCCACCGCCGAAACCTCCGCCCATGTTGTTCGGGTCGAAGCCGCCTTGCGGACCGCCCTGGGCGCCGCTGTTGCGGTACATCTCCTCAGAGGCTTTCTGCCAGATGGCGTTCATCTCGTTCATGGCAGCGTCGATGCCAGCGATGTCCTTGGCTTGGTGAGCGTTCTTCAGCTTGGCAAGGGCACTCTCAATCTCCGACTTCTTGTCGGCAGGCAACTTGTCGCCATATTCCTTCAGCTGCTTCTCGGTCTGGAAGATCACACTATCAGCCTGGTTCAGCTTGTCGATACGCTCACGTTCCTTCTTATCGGCTTCAGCGTTGGCCTGGGCTTCGTTCTTCATGCGCTCGATTTCAGCGTCGGTCAAGCCCGACGAGGCCTCGATACGGATGCTCTGGGTCTTACCCGTGGCTTTGTCCTTGGCGCTCACGTTCAGGATGCCGTTGGAGTCGATGTCGAAGGTGACTTCGATCTGCGGGACGCCACGTGGCGCTGGCGGGATGCTGTCGAGGATGAACCGGCCGATGGTCTTGTTCTGGTTGGCCATGGGGCGCTCGCCTTGCAGCACGTGGATCTCGACCGAGGGCTGGTTATCAACGGCGGTGGAGAACACCTCCGATTTCTTGGCCGGGATGGTGGTGTTGCTTTCGATGAGTTTGGTCATCACGCCGCCGAGGGTTTCAATACCGAGCGAAAGCGGGGTGACGTCGAGCAGCAGCACGTCTTTCACCTCGCCGGTGAGCACGCCGCCCTGGATGGAGGCGCCGATGGCGACCACCTCGTCGGGGTTGACACCCTTGGAGGGTTCCTTCTTGAAGAAGTCGCGGACGATGTTCTGGATGGCGGGGATACGGGTGGAGCCGCCCACGAGGATGACCTCGTCGATGTCGTTGACGCTCAGGTTGGCGTCTTGCAGGGCCTTGCGGCAAGGCTCGATGGTGGCGTGGATCAGATGGTCGGCCAGCTGCTCGAACTTGGCGCGGCTGAGGGTGCGGACCAGGTGCTGCGGGATGCCGTTGACGGGCATGATGTAAGGCAGGTTGATCTCGGTCTCACTCGAGGAGCTCAACTCGATCTTGGCCTTCTCGGCTGCTTCCTTCAGACGTTGCAGAGCCATCGGGTCTTTGCGGAGGTCGATGCCGCTGTTGTCTTTCATGAATTCCTCGGCCAGCCAGTTGATGATGACCTCGTCGAAGTCATCGCCGCCGAGGTGGGTGTTGCCGTTGGTGGATTTCACCTCGAACACGCCGTCGCCGAGTTCCAGGATGGAGATATCGAAGGTGCCGCCGCCGAGGTCATAGACCGCGACATTGGCATCATTTTTCTTTTTGTCCAGACCGTAAGCCAACGCCGCCGCGGTAGGCTCGTTGACGATACGGCGCACCTTTAATCCGGCGATTTCACCGGCTTCCTTGGTGGCCTGACGTTGCGAGTCGCTGAAGTAGGCGGGGACGGTGATGACGGCCTCGGTGACGGTTTGTCCGAGGTAGTCCTCAGCGGTCTTTTTCATTTTTTGAAGCACCATGGCAGAGATTTCCTGCGGGGTGTAGGTCTTGCCGTCGATGTCGATACGCGGGGTGTTGTTGGGGCCTTGGATGACCTTGTAAGGCACACGGCGCATCTCGGCTGCGACCTTGTCGTAGGTCTCACCCATGAAACGCTTGATGGAATAGATGGTGCGTTGCGGGTTGGTGA
>CACZQL010000091.1 GCA_902783365.1 uncultured Bacteroidia bacterium
GCCAGCAGGCGTGGTAGAGCAGGTAGCGCGCGGCGTCGATCTTCACGGCCATGTCGGCGAGTTTGAAGGCCACGGCTTGGAACTTGCTGATGGGTTTGCCAAACTGAACCCTTTTCTTGGAGTAGGCGAGTGCCATCTCGTAGGCGCCCTGCGCGCAGCCCAAACCCATGGCGGCGATGGAGAGCCTGCCGGAGTCGAGGGTGGCGAGCATGATGTGGGAGCCTTCGCCGGGCTGACCCAAAATGCAGTTGTCGTAGAGGCGCACGTCGTCGAAGACCAGCTTGCCGGTATTCGAGGCGCGCCACATCATCTTTTCGTTCATCGGGGTTTGCGTGAAACCTTCCTTCTTGTTTTCCACCAACAGGGCGGTGAACTCGGGCTTGCCGTCTTTCTCGCCCGAGATGGCCTGCACAGTGGTGCCGAGCGTGATGGGTGTCGCGCTGTTGGTGATGAAGATCTTGGAACCATTCAGGTGCCAGAGGGTGCCGTCGTACTGGGCGGTGGTCTTGGTGCCGCGCGAGTCGCTGCCGGCGTCCTCCTCGGTCAGGCCGAAGCCCCAGAGACGGTCCTTGCAGAGCTGTGGCAGGTATTTGCGCTTCTGCTCTTCGGTGCCGTAGTCCTTGATGGGTCCGATGCCCAACGAGTTGTCCGCGGCGATGGTGGCGGCGGTGGAACCGTCCACTCGGGCGAGCTCTTCCACAGCGATGATGTAACTCAGGTTGTCGAGACCCTGGCCGCCGTACTCCTTCGGCACAGTCATGCCCAACAGTCCCAACGCACCCATCTTCAGGGTCAGTTCCACGTCGAAATGCTGCAGCTCGTCGTTCTCGCGAGCCACCGGCTTCACTTCCGCTTCAGCAAATTCTCTTACCCGTTGCCGTAACGCCTCTTGTTCTTTACTTAATTCAAATTCCATATTTATATATCTATAAATTCTAAATTCTAAATTACATGACAATTAATTGTTTCTTATTGTCCACCATCTCCCCTTCTTGTACCAGCACTTGTTTCACGGTGCCTTTGCCAGTGGCCACGATGTTGTTTTCCATCTTCATGGCCTCCACCACGATCATGATGGTGCCTGGCTCCACCACATCGCCTTCTTTGACATTGATTTTCACTACTTTGCCAGGCATTGGCGATACTAGTCGTGACTTGTCGTTCACTTCCGTCTTGCGGGCGTAGTCGAGGGTGTCGTTGAGCTGGTCGGTGCGGCAACAGGTGAAGTTAAGTCCACGGAAGCCGACGATGGTCTTCTGTTCCTCGTTGACGGAGCAATACACCGTCTCGGGCCGTCCGTTGAGCATAAGTTTGAGCTGAGGGCCGTTGAGGGCGATGAACTCGGCGGAAGAGGTGAGCGGTGAGAGGTGAGAGGTGTCGAAAGAAACTTTCAACTTTCCACTTTCCGTTTTCCACTCCGTGATGCTGACCGGGATTTTCTGTCCTTCGACCTCCACGGTGAATTTGCTGTGGTAACGCCAGTAGCCGATTTCCTCCCACACGTTTTCGATATGTTTCTCGAAACGCCGTTTGCAGCAGTCGAACAGCAGGAACGAGGCCACGATGTCGTCGAGATGCTGGCTTTGGCGGCTCTCTTTCATGGCTTGCTCCAAGGTTTCACGATGGGCGTCGCAAAACCCAGTGTCGATTTTATTGTCGATGAAATCCTGGTTCTTGATGACTTCCCACAGATAGGCCTTGTTGGTGGTCAGGCCTTGGATGGTGAAATCTTTAAGGGCGTGTTGCGCGGTCTCCAGGGCGCCTTGCCGGTTTTTGGCGTGGCAGATGAGTTTGGCGATCATGGGGTCGTAGGCTTCGGAGATACAGCAGGGGCCGTCGATGCTGCTATCGACCCTCGCGCCGCGCATCTGAGGCTCGTGATAGGCGGTTACCTTGCCGGGAGTGGGCAGGAAGCCGTTTTCTGGGTCCTCGGCATAGAGGCGCAGCTCGATGGCGTGGCCTTGGGGCTGTATGGCCTCCTGGGTCCAGCCCATCTCTTTGCCGCGTGCGATGCGTATCTGCTCCTCCACGAGGTCGATGCCGGTGCGTGCCTCGGTGACGGGGTGTTCCACCTGGATGCGGGTATTCACCTCAAGAAAATAGAAGTTCTGGTTTTGGTCGGCGATGAACTCCACGGTGCCGGCGTTCTTGTAGCCGATGGCCCTGCAGAGCTTGAGGGCCGCGTCGAACAGGGCTTGGCGCCGCTCCTCGGTGAGGGTGGGTGAGGGCGACTCCTCGATAATTTTTTGGTAACGACGCTGGATGGTACACTCACGCTCATGCAGATGGATGAGGTTCCCGTGATGGTCGGCTAGCACCTGCACCTCGATGTGCCGCGGATGCTCAATATATTGTTCGACGAACACGGTGCCGTCGTTGAAGTATTTCTCCGCCTCGCGTGAGGCGCTCTCCAACGCGTCGCGCAGCGTTTCCTTGGTTCTGACGATGTGCATCCCCTTGCCGCCACCGCCTGCCGCCGCCTTGATGAGCACGGGGTAGGGCAGGGTGTCAGCTTGTTCCAAAATTTGGTACATGTTTCCGGTCACGCCGAAAACGACGGGGATGCCGGCTTTGATGGCGACTTCGCGGGCGGCGATTTTATTGCCCATGAGGCGCATGGTCTCAGCGTCGGGGCCAATGAAGATGAGGTGGTTGGCCTCGCAGGCCTCGGCGAATTCGGGGTTCTCGGAGAGGAAGCCGTAGCCAGGATGGATGGCGTCGGCCCCGGTGTCCAAAGCGGCGTCGATGATCTTCTGGATGTTCAGATAGGTGTCCTTCAGCGCCCCGCCGCCTAGGGGACAGGCTTCGTCGGCCATGCGCCGGTGCAGGGCGTTGGCGTCGAGGTCCGAGAACACGGCCACCGAGTCGATGTGCAGCTTGCGCAACGTGCGGATGATGCGCACAGCAATCTCGCCACGGTTGGCTATCAATATCTTATGTATTTTCTTGCTGTTCATGATAACTTGCAAAGATAGCAAATTGTCGGAATAACGGCACAATATTTTATTTATTTTATAAAGGCATTCACGAAGCCCAGCAGGAAACCCAGTCCGGCGCCAAGCCACACGATGGCCCGCAATTCTTTCTTCATCACTTGCAGGATGATGCGCTCGGTCTCGGCCATGTCCATCTCGTTGATGCGGTCGCACACAATTTTGGAGATGTCGAGGGTTTGGAGGATTTTTGGCAGATGCTCGGTGATGGTCATGCGGTAGAGTTCTTCCGCCTTGTCGGGGACTTTGTCCAGCAGGGCGTCCTTGCCATGGAGGAGCCGTTCCATGGGGGTGTCGAGTAAGTTTTGCACCTCCGAGCCGATGAGGTTGGAGACGATTTCGGGCCCGTTGTTTTGGAGGATGTCGTGGATGTTTTTGCTGAGCATCCGTTCGGCGGGTCCTTGGAGGGCCGAGAGGATGGAGCCGAGGATGCGTTTACCCAGGAGTTTGGGAACCCCGAGGAGGCTGTCGTCGAGTCCTTCCTCGGAGAGGCTGGCGATGACGCGTTGCATGGCGAGGTGGGCCACACTATCGCCCACGGCGGGGTCGGAGATCTTGCCGTGGATCTGGCCGGTGAGGTTGCGGTTGATGTCGTCGGCGACGCCCTGTATCTCTTGGTCGGAGAGGTATCGCGCAAGGCTTTGTGCCACGGTTTCGGGGTTGGTCCTTTGGCTATCAACGAATTGCGTGACGGTGGTGCGGAGCTTGCTCACCATGCCGTCAGAGAGCAGGTATTGCTCCAGCACCTCTTGGTTCATGAGGTTCTCGCTGATGACCTCGCCAATGGCCTGGGCGATGCGGCTTTTCTCTTTGGGGATGATGCCCGGGGTGAAAGGGAGGTGCATGCCGAAGAGGTACTTGGCGGTGTGGGGTCGGAACAACATGCGGATGGCGAGGTCGTTGGTGACATAGCCGATGACGCCACCGACCAAAGGCGCGACGATGTAGGCGAGGTTCATTGGGCGTTAGGCTTCGGAGAATTCGTTGGAGTTGTTAGGGTCGAACCATTTGTTAAGGGTGGCGTTCACTTTGGCCTCGATGGCGGGGGTGATGGACGACTGCACCTTTTTGTAAGCGTAGTAGAGGGCGGCTGCGTTGTCGAAGAAGCCGAGGAGCCCGAACTTGCTCTTGGGCAGCAGGTCGTGGGGCAGCACCTGGTAGGCGAGGGCGGCGCCGATGAGCAGCTTGTCGGTGGTGGGGGTGTCTTTGTCGGTCATCACATAGTAGAGCTCCAACATCATCTTGGTGGTGGCTCTGCCGGCAGTCACGGCGTATTTCTTGATGGCCGCCAGGAGTTTCCTTGAGTTTCCCGCGAATTCCTGGAAGCTTTTGTTTTCAGTGTTTTCCATGGTTGATATAGGGTTAAGTTGTCAATGGTTTTATTCCCAGTTTGGCTTCCGTTTCTCGAAGAAGGCCGCCATGCCTTCCTGGCCGTACTTGGAGACCCGTTCCTGCGCGATGAGGATGGAGGTGTTGTAAAACAAAGGGTCGTTGGGGTCGAGGGTGCCACTCACCATCCGGAGCAAGTTCTTGCCGTCGGCGATGGCATCGGGGGAGCCGTGCATGAAATACTCGATGTACTCGCGTTCCGCATCGACCAGAGAGGCCTCGTCGGTCACGACATTCACCAAACCGAACGACTTGGCCTCGTCGGCAGTGAAGGTGCGGCCTGTCAGCATCAGCTCGCGACAAGCCGTGCCACCCATGCGGAGGAACACGAAAGGCGAAATGGTGGCCGGTGTGAGCCCCAACCGAACCTCCGAAAACGCGAACTTTGTGGCGCGCTCGGCAAGCACGATGTCGGCGGCGGCCACCAAACCGTTGGCCCCGCCGATGCAGGCCCCGTGAACCACCGCGATGACGGCCTTCCTGCTGTAATACACGGCTCGGAACAGCTTCGAGAGCTTCTCGGCATCGGCGATGTTCTGGTTGTAACTGTATTGCGACATCGACTTCATGTAGGCCAGGTCCGCGCCCGCGCAAAACACCTTGCCGCTGCCCCGAAGGACAACCACCCGGATGTCGCCGCGGCTGTCCAACCACGTCATGGCCTCCGTCAACTCATGTATCATCTCGGCGTTCAGGGCATTGCGCACCTCGGGGCGGTCCAAGTTGACCCACGCCACACTTTCCCCCAGCTGAATCTTAATCGTCTTGAATTCCATACTGCAATAATCGGAAAAAATGTCATAATCTGCCGCCATTTCAGGAAATTTTTTTTCCTTTGCACGAAATTTGATGGTACGACCGCCCGCAAATCGAACACTATGGAAGACGAAAACTTCAATAAAGACCTCCGCGACCTCTTCGTCCTCTTCAAGAAACTGCTTGAAAGAGAGGCGGAAGGCGACCTGCCAGGGGTACATTCCGAGCAGATGGAACAACTCAAGGCCCTGATGGCCCACATGGATGAAATCAAGGATAACCTCAACGCGCAAAACCTCCAAATGGACCCCTTCACCAAGATGATGGTCTCAAGCGTGGTGAAACAGCTCCGTGAGGAGCTGGGACCCGTCACCGACGATGACCTGGAAGAGGAACCGCTGGAGGAGACCCCGCAGCTTTCCTCCGCCGAGGAAGTCATCCGACAACGCGAGGAACTGCTTAGCGACGTGTCGGACACCACCGCCCGCAACCGCGCCCTCCTTGAAACCATCGACGAACAACTTCGCAACCCCAACCTTAGCGACGAAGAAATCGACGCGTTGCTCGACAAACGCCGCCAAATTTCAGCGAATTTGTAATAGATTTCAAATTTATTCCTATTTTTGTCGTTTCTAACGAAATGACAAATCTGCTGTTATGAAAAAAATACTGTTTACCCTTGTCGCCCTGGTGCTCTGCTCCAGCGCTTTCGCCCAGTTGATCGCCAACAAAACCGACAAAAAAGTCACTTTGGGCTTCGACCTCTTCAACGATTTTCAACTTAAACCTAGCGCCAACTGGGACACACGGTTGTTCAGCCAAGGATTCAGCACCGCCCTCACCTATAACTTCCCCCTCGGGGAAAGCAAAAGTCACACCGTCAGCATCGGTGTGGGCTATACCGGCCATAACTACTTCTCCTACAGCCGCATCATGAATCCTTATAACACTACCGACAGCCTCCAATACACCCAGTACCGGGGCGACGACAACTTCAAACGTTATAAGGTGAACTGCAACTATATCGACGTGCCCCTTGAACTCCGCTTCCGCATCAAAAACGCGGTGAAAATCGGTGTGGGATTCAAATTTGGCATCCTCGTGAATGCCAAGACCAAGTATGTGGGCAACAACGACGACGGTGAAAAGATCCACGAAAAATACACCTATATCAATAATGTGGAGCGTTATGCCTATTCCGCCACCCTCCGCGTGGGCTACAAATGGGTGAGTGTCTTCGGCGCCGTGCAGCTCAATGATGTGTTCGTGGTGGGACGCAATGCTCCTACCTTCATCCCGCTCTCCGTGGGAGTGAGCTTCGCTCCCTTTTGATGAGGTGAAAGGTGGGTTATTTTGAAGAGGGCTTGAGGGTGTAGGTCAAGGCGGCTTGCAGCACGATGTTGTAGTAATGACCATAGAAGATGCTGGGCGATTCAGGTCTCCAGCGGCAAGGGGTGATTGAATTCATCGAACGAAGGTTTACCCCGAGACGCTCTCCCAAGTCGAACTGAAGCCCCAAGTTGCCCGTGACGGAGAAAAACAGCCAGCTGGGGTTCTCAAAACCACTCTCCATGTTGGCAGACTGCGTGTTTTTCGCCAGGAAGTCGCCACTCAACCCGAGTTCCAACGTGATGAAACTTAACGGCACCCCGTTGATGTTGAACCGTGAGAGGTTATAGCGCCACATCACCGGCAACTCGATGTAATGCAGCCTGATGTTCATGGGGTTCATGCCAAACTCCACTTCCTTGGCGTCGGAATGGGCACCGAAGAGCGAATATTTCAACTCCATCTGCCACGAAAAAGGTCCGTCGGAAGGAATCCTTCCGAACACCCCTGCCGTCCAACCCAGTTGGTGGAACCCGCCGTAACCGTCACCGTTGATTTGCGAGGCGATGACGCCCGTCATGACGCCGCCTTCGAATGACTGTGCGCGGGCCTTGAGACCTGTCAAGGCCATTACCACCGTAAATAATAAGAGTGCTAAAGTCTTTTTCATTCAATCAATGCTTTGTAATGTGAGTATCTTTTTAAAACGTTCTTGACGAACAGCTGGGTCTGTCGCTTGACATAACACTCCACGTTGTCGTCCCACACGTCGGGGTTCTTGCCCTTCTTCTTGGCCGTCTTGCGGGCTTCCGAGATCCCTCCCAATCCGGCGTTGTAGGAGGCCAGCACGAACTTCTGCCGTTCGAGGCTGTCGGCAATGCTCTCGGGCAAGCCTTTCTCAAGGCTCAGCAACAGCTTTCCGCCGGCTTCCAAATGCTCCTCGATGCTGGAGCTGGTGTCCACATCGTAATAATCCATGATCACGGGCATCAACTGCATGGGCCCGTAGGCGCCGCGCGAGCTCTCCAGGTCCTCCTTGAAACGCGACTCTTGGTAGATGATCGAGGCCAACAGCCTCCAGTCCCATCCCATCTTGCCCGCCACCTTCTTGATGAGGTTGTCATACGGACTGATGTGTTTTGGGTCATAGACCACCGACTTCAAGGGTTTCTTGCCTCCTTTGTAATTGCGGTAGAAACTGTTTCGCATGTCCTTGCCTTGGTAGTCCTTCATCCAGGCTTCGATGGCACGGTAAAGGCTGGAGTCGTTGCCCATCTTGGGAATCACCCAGGCGAGGGTCTCGTTCAAAGCCTGCGGTGTCTTGATAAGGATGTGATGGAAAGACGATGCTTTTGTGTAAACGGTATCAATGGTGCCGGCGAACAAGTCGATGTCGCCATTCAGGAGCATCCTATAGCAAGCCTCCAGGCTGTCGTTCACGATGAGGTTGAGCCTCAGGTCGTACTCCTCGCAGAAGTCGTCGAGCAGCTCGAACTGGAATCCGGCGGGATGGCCATCCTCCAAACGGTAGTTCAGGTGCTGCTGGTCGGTGGCGGCCCACAGCTCACCCCGTTCGACAAGATGCTCCAAGTCCGTCAAAGTGTCCTGCGGTGCCGCGGTGTTCATCTCGGGCGACGCTGTCGGAGCTACCTGACCATCGCAGCAAGAGGCGATGAAAAGCAGGTATATTAGTCCCAAAATGAGGTTGTTTTTGAACTTCATGGCTTGTTTTTTCTCCGCAAAGTTAGTCTAAATGTTGATATAGTCGCAGTTTTTGCCGTTTCAGACGATTATTTTTGGCGGTGTGTGGGTCTTTTTCTTAATTTCGCACCCCGATTTTGACCCATTATGGCAAGAAAAAACAAGATACAGGAAAGCAATTCTTTTTACAGTGTTCTGCGGATTCCGGTGGATTTCGCATCAAGGACCTCCTACCGTCGTTTCGAGGTCCATGGGCGGAAAAACCTTCCCAGGGACGGCTCCCTTATCTTTGGCATCAACCATACCAACACGTTGATGGATGCCCTCGTGGTGCTGGCCACCAGCCATCATAAAAAGGTGTTCATGGCCCGGGGCGACATCTTCGCGAATCCCTTGATCGCCAAGATCCTGAAGTTCCTGCGCATCCTGCCCCTGTTCAGAATCCGCAATGGCGTCGCCGCGGTGCGCAACAACACCGACTCCATCGAGCAGGCGGTCGATGTGGTCCACGACCGGGTGGGTCTGTACCTTTTTCCCGAGGGACGCCATCGCCCCCGCCACTCACTGCTCCAGCTGAGCAAAGGCATCTTCCATATCGCCCTCGACTCCAACCGTGAGTTCGGCAAGGAGAGGCCGGTGTATATCGTGCCGGTGGGCATCGAGTATGGCGACTACTTCCGCTATCACTCCACCTGCATGGTCAACTTCGGCGAGGCCATCAACGTCACCGACTTCATACGCAACAGCACTGAGGAAAACGAGGCGGTGCTGATGAACCAGCTCCGCGCCATGCTCTCCGACCGTATCTCCCAGCTGATCACCTATATCCCCGACGACGACGACTATGAGCCCGTCTGGGAAATCGTGAAGATGAAGAACGAGAAACGCTCCGGCGGCCTGTACCGCAAAATGCAGCGCAACCGCGTCACTGTCGAGAAAATCGAACAATACAAGACGGAACATCCCGAACAGGCGCAGGCGCTGTTCGCCAAGGTGAGACAGTTTGCCGAGCATCGTGTGAAAAACAAGATCTCTGTCACCTCCACCGCCAAGAAACGCCCGCTGTTCAACTTCCTGTGGAAGTTCCTCGTGGCGCTGGTGGGCTTCCCCTATTTCGTGGCCTCCACCGTGGTCAACGCCATCGCTTGGATCCCCACCCTGATCATCAAGTCGCGGCTCAAAGACCCGGCTTTCGGCAATACGGTGTCCTTCGGGGGCAAGCTGCTCGTCTTCCCCTTGGTGCTCATCGCCGGCACCATCTTGTTGTTCTGTAACCTCCCGTGGTACTGGGCGTCGCTCGGCACCCTCGCGCTGCTGTACTCCTACGACTTCTGGCACGACTACCATGAGCTGTGCCGCCGCATGGTGTCCGACTTCCGTTGGACCTTCAAAACCAAACTCCGCAAAGAATACAAGAGCCTCAACCTCAATCAGTTATTCTGACTTCTTTATTCTGACTTCTATCTTCTTAAAAAATGTAGTTGAACCCGATAAAGGTCTTCAACTTGTCGCCGTCGCGTTTGTCCAACGCCTTGCCCAGGTCAACGGACACCACGAGGTTGCGGTTCATGATGAGTTTGAGGCCGAGGCCTGCGCTCAGATGGAGGCTTTCGTTCTCGCCACTGTAGCAGTCGAAATCACCGTTGTCATCGGCGTTTATCATCTCGGTTTTGCGGAACTTCTGCGTCACCATGCCCGCGTCGAAGAAGGGATTCAAAGCCACCTGCCAGTTCTGGTTGATGAATTGGAAGCCGATGATGCGCCAACGCAGCTCCAAATTGGCGAAAGCGAAGCCTTCACCCAAAACGCCGTTGCGGTTCACGCCGCGCATCGTCACGCTGCCTCCCAAGCCTTCGGTGTACATCTTTTGGAAGAACATGGTGTTCAGGTTGTTGATCATGTACCAGGGGGTCTTGCCCGCGAGACGGTTTTGAGCGCCGAGACGATAGGCGAAAGTCAGCTTGTCTTGATAGACAGGGATATACTGTCTCCAGAGGAAAGTGAATGAAAGGTTGCCATAGCCCTTTCGGTCGATGAGGTCGGGAGCTCCGACGAGGGTGGCTTCGGCATAGATGCCAGTGGTGGGGTCGCTGTTGTGGTCGCGGCTGTCGTAAACCAAACCCAGACGAATCTGGGTGGTGTTGCCGCCAGCGGCCTCGTCAGCCTTGATGATGCCGGAGGCCACATATTTCTCATACAGCGTGGTTTGGCCGGTGTAATCCGTCATCTTGACAGTGTCGATGGCGGAGACTTGGGTGTTGTGGTAGGCCAAGCCCGCCGTCCAATAGAGGTTCGGCACATTGAAGAAGGGGCGTTGCATGCTGCCCACAAAGCGGAACTGGTTGCGGTTCACGAAGTGGTACCCACTCTTCTCAGCCGCTGCATAAGGGTCGAAGACACTGGCTTCGAAGCCGTTGAAACCAAAGAACTCATATTTCTTGGCGTAGAAGTAAGTGATATCGAAGAAGAGCTTCGTGTCTTTCAAAACGTAAGGCATGTCGCTGTAAAAGCGGAACACGCCGGAGCCTTTGGTGTAGCGTGAAGCCTCCACGTTGAACTTATAATTGTAGCGGGGATAACGCGAGCCGTCGCCGTAGTTGAAGATGTCGCAGCACACACCGTATTGGAAGCCCAAGTCGGCATCGAAACCTACCACCGGCAAAGGACCGAAGTTCCAGCCTTTCTTGACGATTTCTTTTTTGTCTTGGGAAAAGGCGCTCACCGAAAGGAGGAGCGCAAAGAGGATGAACAGGTGCTTTTTCATAATGTGAAGTGGATTTAATGGGGGCAAAGATACAAAATTTGATAAATTTGCAGCCTCAATTTTTTAGAAATGAGTTTTCTTGAAATTCTCCTGATAGGTATCGGCCTTTCCATGGACGCTTTTTCAGTCTCGGTGTGCAAGGGCTTGACCACCAAACATTTTTCGTGGAAGATGGCCTTGACCTGCGGGTTGTGGTTCGGTTTCTTTCAAGCCTTGATGCCGTTGATTGGCTATTTTTTGGGTGCGCAATTCGAGCAGTATATCACCTCGGTGGACCACTGGATCGCCTTCGGGTTGCTCTTCCTGATTGGCGCCAACATGATTCGCGAGGCGGTGAAGGGAACGGAAAACAGTTCCCAACTTCAAATGCTTCCCTTGGCTGTCGCCACGAGCATCGACGCTCTGGCTGTGGGTGTCTCTTTCGCTTGTATCCAGGTGGAGATTTGGTCGTCGGCGCTGATCATCGGCTTGACCACCTTCGCTTTTTCCATCGCAGGGGTGAAAATCGGGAATGTGTTCGGATCCAAGTTCGAGAAAGAAGCAGAAATTGTTGGGGGTATCATTTTGATTCTGATTGGTTTAAAGATTTTATTGGAACATCTCGGCATCCTCAGTCTCTGATCCAATGCACGAAAAAAGCATTTTTTTCTTGCATTATTCAAAAAAGTTGTATCTTTGCAGTCTGAAAGTTTCGGGATGTAGCGCAGCCCGGTAGCGCGCTTCGTTCGGGACGAAGAGGCCGCAAGTTCGAATCTTGTCATCCCGAC
>CACZQL010000092.1 GCA_902783365.1 uncultured Bacteroidia bacterium
AACTAGGCGGGAGTCGAACCCACAACCGCCTGATCCGTAGTCAGGGACTCTATCCAATTGAGCTACTAGTCCATTGCCTTTCGACGGTGCAAAGATACAGCTTTTTTTATTCCCCGCAAGCTTTTTTTTCAATTTTTTTTCATTAAAAACACAATCCCATGATTATCAACATCATCCCTAACCATCTCTCACCCTAACCATCTCTCGCCCTAACGGGTGATTCCTGCTTGGGTCATTTCTCATTCTAACCATCTTTCGCCCTACGGGCGATTCTTGTTTGGGTCAATTCTCTTTCTAATCACCTCTCGCCCTAACGGGCGATTTCCACTTTCCACTTTCCACTCTCAACTCTCCACTCTCCACTCTCCACTTTCAACTTTCCACTTTCCCGTGTTCTTTCCCCATCTCATAGAGCTCATCGAGGTGCTTCTTGAGGCGACGGGCCATGGGACGGAAGGTGTAATAGGTGATGGTGGCCGAGATGGGTGCACCCACCAAGGGGATCACCTTGCCCACTCCCTTGGCAAAACCCTCCTTGGTCATGTTGATGCCAATCCACTGAGCAATCTTCACCGCGTAATGCGCAATCACCGTCTCCGAAATCTTTGTGCCGGCATTCTTCGACATCTGAGTCACCACCTTGGTCAACGCCTCAATGGCCACCTTATTCCCCATCATCACACCCACAAAAAGGGTCATGATGTTGAGTGACTCGTCGTCAAGTTGATTGTTTACGTTGGTCAACGCCGGCCAGCCATACAGGTAGATTAGCTTCTGCATCAACGAGAGGATGTGACCATAAAACTGCGTGATGTCGGCAGGGATGGTACCGGCCATCCACCACCCTCCGGGGAGTCCCATGAGCGCCGAAGTGCCACAAACCATGGTGAGATGATAGCTGATGCACTGGTTGGCCAGCTTATCGATCTCTTTCTTGGACAACACCCCCAACGGACTATCCTCGATGGCGGTCATCACCTCCATCGGCGTGCAAAACTTGGAGAGCTCCTTGGTAAGAAACTCCTCCCGGTTTACCTTGACAAACGGCAAGTTGACGCTGGTTGACAGCACTTTGCCCCATACCGACAAACTCTTTTCTGTCGGCTGTTCTTGATTACTATAATTATTTTTCTCTTCCATCTTTCACCTTTCACCTCTCACCTTTCACCTCCTCAATATCCGTACTTGTCTTTCCACCTGCTCCTGAGATAGTTTCGCAAATCGCGCTCGCGAGGATTGTCCTGGGGCTCATAAAAAACCGTGCCAGAAATCTCCTGCGGCAGGTATTCCAGTTCCACAAAGTTGCCCTCGTAGGCGTGGGCATATTTATAGCCATCGTGGTACCCAAGGTCTTTCATCAGCTTGGTCGGGGCGTTGCGCAGATGCAGCGGCACTGGAAGGTCGCCCGTCTGCCTCACCACCGCCTGTGCCTTGTCGATGGCCGCCACAGCAGCGTTGCTCTTGGGCGAAGAGGCCAGATAAGTCACTGTCTGCGAGAGGATGATGCGGCTCTCAGGCCAGCCCACCTTGTTGACGGCGTCGAAACAAGCATTGGCCAACAACAAGGCATTGGGATTGGCGTTGCCGATATCCTCCGAGGCCAAAATCAGCATCCTGCGGGCGATGAACAGCGGGTCCTCCCCCGCCTCAATCATCCGCGCCAGATAATACAAGGCCGCATTGGGGTCGCTGCCCCGCATCGACTTGATGAAAGCCGAGATGACATCATAGTGCATCTCCCCTTGCCGGTCGTACTTCAACAGGTTACTTTGAATGCAATCCGTGGTGAAATCATTGGTGATGACCAACTCCTTGGCTTCGGGATTCAAGTCATCCAAAGAAGAAACCACCAACTCTATGGCGTTCAACAATTTACGGCCATCGCCTCCGCTGATGCGCATCAAGGCCTCAGGCTCCTGGATGGTGATCGGTTTCCCGTAATCGTATTCCAAGGCCTTCACCGCCTTGTCGAGCATGACGGCGAGGTCGTCTTTCTCCAGCGCCTTCAGCACATAGACCTGACAACGTGACAGCAGCGGGGAGATCACCTCGAACGAGGGATTCTCGGTGGTAGCACCGATAAGCGTCACCAAGCCTTTCTCCACCGCGCCCAGCAGCGAGTCCTGCTGCGACTTGGAGAAACGGTGGATTTCATCGATAAACAAAATAGGCGACTCGGGCAGCATCCTCGCCCGGTCGATGACCTCACGGACCTCCTTCACGCCGCTGCTGACGGCACTCAGCTGGAAGAACTGCCGTTTTACCTGCTTGGAGATGATGTAGGCCAAGGTGGTCTTCCCTACCCCGGGCGGCCCCCAAAAAATCATGGACGGCACCCGTCCGCTCTCAATGGCCCGGCGCAACACCGCATTCTCACCGATGATGTGCTTCTGCCCGATGTAGTCGTCGAGCGATGCCGGACGCAAACGCTCCGCCAATGGAATGGTTGATTTCATACCGTTATTCGAATAATGCGCAAAATTAAGGTTTTTTTATTACATTTGCCACCTATTATCAATCCTGACTCGAAATATGGAACAAAACACAATTACCGACCAACTTCAAGAGCTGTATGACCAGATGGTCGCCAACGAAGAATGCGGGAAAGACTGGGAAAACATCCCCGTCGCCAAGGAAATGCTCCGGCTGCTGAACGAAATCACCGACGACGAGGACAAAGACTTCGCCAAGGAACTCTGCGAAGCGGTGTTGGAAGAGCCCTACATCCACGAATCCAACACCCCGAGGCTCCTGTTGGGCTTCATGGAATACCGGCAGTCCCTATACGAAGACCCTTCGCCCTGGGAAGATGACATCCACCGCCTCAAGAGGCTCCTCGACCCCAAGGTACCCGAAAATGAAAAACTCGACCTGATGCGTCAGCAACACCGGCTGCTCTATGACCCCGTCCAGCTCACCGAAGCCTGGGAAGCCTGCATCTATGACGTCCTGAAAGAATGCGCCGAGTGTTTCCAAGGCCAAAGACGTTACCGTGGGCAATGTTTCACTATATGGGCAAAGAAGAAAGAAATCCTTGAGCAACACGGCATTATGAACTGGCGTTCCCCAAAAATCATGAATCCCAGAGTACATTTCGATTAATACAATATTTATATACCATGAAATACCTTAAATCTCTACTCCTTGTCCTGACATTCGCCCTCTTCGGGGAAACTCAGGCCTGCACCAACTTTCTGATTACCAAAGGCGCCAGTGTGGATGGTTCCAACTTCATCAGCTATTGCGCCGACTCGCACATCCGTTATGGAGCGCTTTATTTCACCCCTGCAGCCGACTGGCCCGCTGGCAGCATGCGCACCTGCTACGACCGTGGCACCAACCGTCCCCGGGGCATGGTGCCGCAACCGCCCCACACGTTCCAAGTGGTCGGATACATTAATGAAAACCAAGTCGCCCTCGGTGAGACCACTTTCGGCGGTCGCGAAGAGCTGATGGACCCGACCGGCATCGTCGATTACGGCAGCCTGATGTTCATCGCCCTCGAACGCAGCACCTCCGCCCGCGAGGCCATCAAAGTCATGGCCGACCTTGTGGAAGCATACGGCTACGGCTCCGACGGCGAGTCGTTCTCCATCAGCGACGCCAACGAGGTGTGGTACATGGAAATCATGCCGAAAGGCTACACGCCCCAGGTGACCAAGACGGGCGACACCATCAACGCCGACCGCGGCGCCGTGTGGGTGGCCATCCGCATCCCCGATGGCTATGTGAGCGGCCACGCCAACGCTGCTCGCATCACCACCTTCCCCCTGCGCAACGGCAAGACCTCCATCACCGACAAGGACTGGAAAAAACTTTATAACGAGCAAGTCGAGGTCATCTATAAGCACGACATCATCGACTTCGCCCGCCGCAAGGGATACTTCACCGGAAAAGACGCCGACTTCGACTTCAGCGCCGCCTACGCCCCCGTTGACTTCAGCGCGGCACGCATCTGCGACCTCCGCGTGTGGACCATGTTCAACAAGGTGTGCGACGGCATGGATGCGTATTGGGATTATGTCACGGGCAAAGACCTCACGCGTCGTATGCCGCTGTATGTCAAGCCCAACCGAAAAATCAGCCTCAGCGACATGATGGCTTTCCAGCGCGACCATTTTCAAGGCACCGAGTTGGACAAGACCCTCGACCCCGGTGCGGGACCTTTCGGCTCCCCCTTCCGGTTCAACCCCTTGTATTGGACCTACGATGGCAAACCTTACTTCAACGAGCGCAGCATCGAGGTGGTGCAAACGGGTTTCTCCTTTATCGCCCAAAGCCGCAACTGGCTTCCCAACCCCATCGGCGGCATCATTTGGTTCGGCGTGGACGACACCAACTCCACAGTTTACACCCCCTTCTACTGCTCCATCAGCGAAGTGCCCATTGAATACCGCGTCGGCAATGGCGACATGCTGACCTACAGCGACAACGCCGCCTTCTGGGTGTTCAACCGTCTGGCACATTTCAAATACCTCTTCTATAACCGGGTCATTGGCGACATCCAAAAGGTACAGCAAGGGCTTGAAGCCTCCTATCAGGAGCAGGTGCAATATGCCGACAACCAGGCCTTGAATCTGATGACGGAAAGTCCCGAGAAAGCCATTGCCTACCTCACCGACTTCTCCTGCAAGGCCGGCCACAACACCGTCTCTCGCTGGAAAGAACTCGACAACTACCTTTTGGTCAAATACTTAGACAGCAACGTCAAGCAAGAGGAAAACGGCGAGTTCAAACGCAACGGCTTTGGCTATCCCGCCAAGCCCTCCCAGCCTGGCTATCCCGACTCCTGGAAGAAACAAGTGATTGAAGGCACAGGGGACCGGTTTGAAAGATAAAAACTGAAAACTGCCAACTGAACAACTGAACAACTGAACAACTGAACAACTGCCAACTGTTTCGCCCGTGCAAGTGATAGGGATGGTCTCGTAGGGGCGGATTCGCATATTCAGGCAAACCAAGCACCTCGGAGAGGTGC
>CACZQL010000093.1 GCA_902783365.1 uncultured Bacteroidia bacterium
CTCAGCACTATGTCGGTCAACAACACGCTGCTGGACAACAAAGCCCTCAGCGACCGCATCCTGTTGGAAAGCATCCCCTCAGGCCAGGGCTTCCTCGCCACGGTCATGGAAGCCATGAAGAAAAACCGATTGCTGGAAATCACCTATAAAGGCTTTTGGAGCGAAAATGAACACACCTTCCCCGTGGCACCCTATTGCGTGAAGTTGTTCCGGCAACGGTGGTACATGGTGGGCAACAGCGTCTATGAAGACAAAATCCGAATCTATTCCTTAGATCGTGTACAAGAAGCCCGACTGTCGGAGGAGACCTTCAAATATCCCAAGAAATTCGACCCAGAGCATTATTTCAAAGGCTGTTTCGGGATCATCCGTGATGAGGATTGCGCCATTGAGACCGTGAAACTGAAAGTGAGCGCCGATCAAGCCAACTATTTGCGCTCCTTACCGCTACACGCTTCGCAAGAAGAAGTGGAACGCAATGATGATTTCAGCATCTTCACCTTGCGAGTCAGGCCGACTTTCGATTTCCAACAGGAACTCCTTTGGAATGGTGATGCGCTTGAAGTGCTGGAACCGCTGTGGCTGCGGAAGGAAATGGCGGGCAAAGTGAAAGGGATGTGGAACAACTATAAAAAGTGAATGATAACATGAAAAAACACTATACCTTCAGTACGGGTGAGACCATCGAGGCCGACCTCGATGACTTGCGTCGCCTATTGGCAGAGAACCAACAATATCTGGAGAATTATGAAGAAGTTTACAGCTCCCTTGAAGACGATGACTATATAGCCCGCGGCAACGGCTTCTGCGACCGCAAGTACAGTGACGACTTCATCGAAGGTCAGATGGAGAAATATACCCAACGAGTGAAAGAAATCGAAGGATGGATCAAAAAGCAATCAACATAAAATGGAAAGATTTCCGAAAAATACGCTTAAAAATGGAAAAATTTCCAAATTGACCCTGTTGAAAATGGAAAGTTTTCCGTAGTTTTGCCGCAAAATGGAATTAAAATGGAAAAAAATCCGAAGTATAGTGCTGCATTGCCAGAAGTTTTGTTTGCCAATGGCGACAAGAGCTATTCCTATTATTTGTCTGATTTGACAAAAAACGGACTGATTAGGCGCATGTTGCCCAAGGTCTATACCTCAAATTTGGTCGCCTCGAACGAAGACATCGTGAGGAGAAATTTGTTTCTTATCATAGGCAAGCTTTTCCCGGGTGCAGTAGTCGGCTACCGTTCCGCTTTTGAGATGAAACCCACTCCGTCGGGCGACTTCTTTTTAACCTACAAATACACAAAGAAAGTAAAATTGCCTGGCTTGACGGTTCATCTGTTGGAAGGTATGGGAGGACAATCGGAAGACACTCCTTTTGTCAACGGCTTGTTTATTGCCTGTCCTGAAAGGGCATTTTTGGAAAATATGAAAGCTTCGTATCGGAAAGGTGATAACAGAAAAAGCTTGCCCATCCCCGTAATTGAAGAACGTCTGGAAAAAGTCATCAGAGTCAACGGAGAAGCAGCCATCAACGCTTTACGTGATAAAGCCAGACTATTATCGGAGCGTTTGAACATGGAAGCAGAGTTTGTCAAACTGGACAATATCATTGGAGCATTGCTTTCGACTCGCGACTCAAAAGTCCTCACATTCCCTTTGGCAATGGCCAGGGTGTTTGGAGAACCATACGACCCTCACCGTTACGAATTGTTCCAAGTGCTGTTTACAGCTTTGAACTCCGAGGTGTTTCCCTCATTCCCAGAAACAAGCCTGACTATTGATGCATACCGCAATTTCGCTTTTTTTGAAAGCTATTTCTCAAATTACATAGAGGGTACGGAATTTACCATCGAAGATGCGCGACAAATCATTGAATCCAATACTCCGTTGCCTGCTCGAAATGAAGACTCTCATGATATGCTGGGTACTTTTGCACTTGTTTCCAATAGGAATGAGATGTCGGTAGTTCCTAATACCTTCGCCGAACTCATCGATTTGCTCCAAACCCGACACCGAGTCTTGATGTCGGCACGCACAGAAAAGCATCCCGGATATTTCAAGATGCATAATAACCGTGCTGGAAATAGTTATTTTGTTGATTATGAACTTGTCAAAGGGACGCTGAAAAAAGGTTTTGATTTTTATTTGGCGTTGCGTTCTCCTTTTGCAAAAGCTGTCTTTATGCTGTTCATAATCAGTGAAATCCATCCTTTCGACGATGGGAATGGGCGTGTTTCCCGCCTCATGATGAATGCAGAGTTGGCACATGCTGGAGATTGTAAAATCCTTATCCCTACCGTTTTTCGGACAGATTATTTGGCAGCTTTGCGAAAACTAACCCGTCAAAGCGATCCTTCTGCCTTGATACACGCCCTCAGTCGAGTGCGGTTGTTCAGTTCACAACTCCAAACAGATGATTTTGAAACTTTGAAACTTCAACTTGAACACGCCAACGCCTTCTCAGATTCGGAGGAGGATATTCTTAGATTTTAAAACAACTTATCCGATAACTTATGAAAATAAATTCCCCTCAAGCCCTTATCCTTTTAAAAGAAGGCAACGCCCGTTTTGTTTCGGGTAATCTTGCACCGAAAGACCATTACGCAGAGGACCGTCTGAAACTCAGTTCAGGACAACACCCCTTCGCCGTGGTGCTGTGCTGCTCCGATAGCCGTGTGGCGCCTGAAATATTGTTTGACCAACAGCTGGGCGACTTGTTCGTGATCCGCAATGCCGGCAACGTGGTGGACGACGACGTGTTAGGTTCCATCGAATATGCCGTGGAGCATCTCGGGTCGCCGTTGGTGGTGGTGCTGGGACATTCCAGCTGCGGAGCCGTCACGGCCACTTGTCAGGGAGGAGAACTCCCGGGCCATATTGTGGATATCGCCAAGCGCATCAGGCCTTCCGTCAGCTCGAATTGCTGCATCGACGACAATGCCCGCCGTCATGCTGAGCACATGGCACAGCTTGTTCGTGAAAATCCTATCGTGGAGCATCTGAAGGTCACGGTGGTGGGGGCATTTTACAACCTCGCCAGTGGGGTAGTGGAGTGGATGTGACTACAATAAATGGATCATAATGAAGGACTTCGCTGCCATAGACTTCGAGACCGCCAACAACGAGCGCACCAGCGTGTGCAGCGTCGGCGTGGTCATCGTCAAAAATAACGAGTTCGTGGATTCGTTTTATTCGTTGATTCAGCCGGAACCGAACTACTATTTGTTTTGGAATACGATGGTGCATGGCATCACCCAAGCCGACACCGAGGATGCCCCGGTCTTTCCCGACGTGTGGCGGAAAATCGAGCCCTTGATTCAGGGACTGCCTCTGGTGGCCCATAACAGCCCTTTCGACCAAGGTTGCCTGAAAGCCGTGATGCGTTGCTACCAGATGGATTACCCTGACTATCAGTTCTATTGCACTTGCCGAGCCTCACGAAAACACTTCGGAAAGCAATTGCCCAACCATCAGCTTCATACCGTGGCCGCAGCCTGCGGATTCGACCTGGTCAATCACCATAACGCCCTCGCCGACGCCGAAGCCTGCGCCTGGATTGCAAGAGAAATCTTATAAATTTTTGTGATGCCTTTTGAAAGGGTGTTTTTTGTAATTTTGCACCCTTAAAACGATTATCATTATGTCCGAACTTCCCGCATTATTCTCCGACCTTGCTTTGATACTGGTTACTGCCGGCGTTACTACAGTCATTTTCAAGTGGTTGAAACAACCACTTGTGTTGGGTTATATCATCGCTGGCCTGCTTATTGGACCTTATTTCCCCTGGTTCCCGGTCGTCAACGACCACGAAAGCGTGGAGACGTGGAGCGAGATTGGCATGGTGTTCCTGCTCTTCGCCATCGGACTGGAGTTCAGCTTCAAGAAACTCAAAAAACAAGCGGGTACCGTAGGCATCACCGCCTTGACGGAACTGGTCTCCATGTGTATCATCGGATTTCTCCTCGGAAAAGTCTTGGGCTGGACTTCCATGGACAGCATCTTCCTCGGTGCCATGCTCTCCATGTCGTCCACCACCATCATCGCCAAGGCATTCGAGGACCTGAAGATGAAAGGGGAGAAGTTCACCAACAGCGTCATCGGGGTGCTCGTCGTGGAGGACCTTGCCGCCATCCTGATGATGGTGATTCTCTCAACCTTGTCGGTGAGCACTGCATTGGATGGTAAAGAGTTGATGTTCAGTGTGCTAAAACTGCTCTTTTTCCTGCTCGTTTGGTATGTGGGTGGCGTGTTCCTTATCCCGACCATCCTGAAATGGTCGCGGAAGTTCATGTCGGAAGAGACGTTGACCGTGTTCGCGGTGGGTTTGTGCTTCTTTATGGTGTGGCTTGCCAATACCGCGGGCTTCTCCTCGGCACTCGGCGCCTTCATCATGGGTTCCATCTTGGCGGAGACTCTTGAAGCGGAGATGATCCATAAACTTACCACCCCCATCAAGAACTTGTTCGGCGCGGTTTTCTTCGTGTCGGTAGGTATGTTGGTCAATCCCTCCATCCTGGTGCAATATTGGTGGCAGATTTTGGTCATCACGGTCGTTGTGGTGCTGCTGAAGTCGTTCAGTTCCGGCGTGGGCATGTTGCTCTCGGGCAATAACCTCCGGAACTCCATCAGGGGCGGTCTATGCTTCGGACAGATTGGCGAGTTCTCTTTCATCATCGCCACCGTGGGTATGAGCTTTGGCGTCATCGACGACTTCCTTTATCCCATCATCGTCTCGGTGTCCATCATCACCACCTTCCTCACCCCCTACATGATCAAGGGCGGTGAACCGTTGTATCAATGGGTTGAGCGCAAAGTGCCGCAGCGATGGACGGAGTTTTTCAACAGCAAGGAAAAGAACATCAAAGGCAAGAACGGGAAGCACGTCACAATGAAGACCTTCCTCATCGGGCAACTACAGAAAACCGTGATCTATGCCGCCATCATTTTGGCATTGACGCTGGTATGTTTCTCCATCTTCACCCCCTGGGGAAACAACAACGGCAAGCCCTATGTCAACATCGTCTCCCTCATCCTCAGCTTGGCGGTGGCCGCGCCTTTCCTGTGGGCCATCGGCTTCAAACGCGATTTTGACCAGGGGACAGATCAGATGCTCAAGTCCAATAAGATAAACCACAAGATCGTACAGGCTCTTTATACGATACGTTTTTTAATCGCTTGGTTCTTTGCATCCTACATTTTCAGGCATTTCCTCAACAACAAGTTCTGGAATGGCATCGGCATTCAAATGAACGACATTGTCATGGCCATTGTGGCTAGCCTTGCCTTTCTGCTGGTGTTGAGGACCCTCAGCCCCGCCATGCGTTGGTATGAACGGCTTGAACGCAACTTCCAGGAAAATTTCAACAAGCGTCAGGAACAGTTCTCGTTTGTCGTCCCCGAGTTGCTGCAAGAGAATTTCAGTATGGAGAAAATGGTGTTGAGCCCCAAGAGCCCGTATGTGGGTAAGAGCATGAAGGAGACGGACTTCCGCTCCGCCTACAATGTCAGTGTGGTTTGTGTGGAACGCGTCAATGAGGTGATTGACTTGCCTCGACGAAACATGATGCTGTATCCTATGGACGAAGTGACTTTTGTGGGTACCGAGGAACATCTTGCCCAACTTAGGTCCAAAATGGAGGTCGAGGATGAAGTGCTGGTCAAGGAAAGGCCGCGGAGTGATGTGGACATCCACCCGTTGACGTTGGACGGCAAGAACAGCCTGGTGGGATTGTCCTTGCGTGAATCCGACCTCAGAAATCGCTTTAACGTCATGGTGATCTCCGTGGAACGCCAAGATGAGTTCATCCTTAACCCCTCCGCCGACATCGTTTTCCAGGAGCACGACACCATTTGGTTCATCGCTTCGAAAAGCCATACCAAAGAATTGCTGGAGGCGGTTTGCTAGTTTTTTTCGACAATGCCTGTGCATTGTCTCGTTTTTGTTAGTAACTTTGCAAGTTAAACCGTATTATTATGTCCGAACTACCCGCCTTATTTTCCGATCTAGCCTTGATACTGGTTACCGCCGGTATCACCACGGTGATTTTCAAATGGTTGAAGCAGCCCGTTGTGCTGGGCTATATCATTGCAGGTTTCCTTATCGGTCCCAACTTTGAGTGGTTTCCTGTCATCAAGGACCACACCAGCGTGGAGACCTGGAGCGAAATCGGTATGGTGTTCATGCTCTTCGGTATCGGCTTGGAGTTCAGTTTCAAGAAGTTGAAGAAAGTGGGAGGGACGGTCGGCATCACCGCGCTCACCGAATTGGTGACGATGTGCGTGGTGGGATTCCTGCTCGGAAAGTTGCTCGGCTGGTCACAAATGGACTGCATCTTCCTCGGAGCCATGCTCTCCATCTCTTCCACAACCATCATTGCCAAAGCTTTCGACGACATGAAACTGCATCGTGAGAAGTTCAGCGGTAACGTGATCGGCGAGCTGGTGGTGGAGGACCTTGAGGCGGTGTTGCTTCTGGTGATTTTGTCCACGCTAGCGGTGAGTAAGACCTTCGATGGCATGCAGCTGCTCACCTCCATGCTGAAGCTGGCCTTCTTTCTCGTGGTGTGGTTTTTCGGCGGCATCTTCCTGGTACCCACGGTGTTGAGATGGGCGCGCAAGTTCATGTCGGAGGAGACCCTCACCGTGTTTTCAGTGGGGTTGTGCTTCATGATGGTGGTGCTGGCCAACATCGCGGGTTATTCGTCCGCCTTGGGCGCTTTCATCATGGGCTCTATCCTTGCCGAGACTTTGGAGGCGGAAGCAATCCATAAACTCACCACTCCCATTAAGAACCTCTTCGGAGCCATCTTCTTCGTGTCGGTGGGTATGATGGTGGATCCCGGAATCCTGGTGAATTATTGGTGGCAGATTCTGGTTATTACTATCGTATTGCTGATTTTCAAGCCATTAAGCAATGTGGTGGGACGTTCAATGGCCGGACTCGATTTGAGGCAGTCTCTTCAGGGAGGTATGTGTTTCTGCCAGATCGGAGAGTTCTCCTTCATCATCGCCACCCTCGGTCTCAGCTACGGCGTTATCGACGAGTTCCTTTATCCCATCATTGTTTCAGTGTCTATCATCACAACCTTCCTCACACCTTATTCCATTAAATCGGCCACGCCAATGTATCATTGGTTGGAGCGGCGCATCCCTCATCGTTTGAAAGAACGGTTCGCCAACAAGGAGACGGGGCTCAGGGTGAGGAGCGGCAAGCAGGTTACCATGGCCGGTTTCTTCCTGAGGCAGTTGAAGAATATCGTGATCTATTTGGCCATCATCATTGCCATGATGTTCATTGGCTTCTTTATCTGTACCTTCGTCATGCGCTATGTCCCAACGCCTTGGAACTCCGCCATCAGCGTGGTGATTTCCCTGACACTGCTCTCGCCATTCCTTTGGGCCATGGGCTTCAAGCATACTTTGGCCAACACAACCAAGAAACTCATGGAGGTCAACAGATTCAACAAAACGGTGATTCTCACGGTATTTATCCTGCGTTTTGTGGTGGTGCTGCTGGTGTCCTACAGCGTGTTGCGTCATTTCTTCACCGCTCAGTTCTGGGCGGTGCTGCACATCCACGCCCCTTTGTATAAATGGATTAACTTTGGTTTTGCCGTGGTGTTTGCCTTGATGCTTCGAGTTCTGAGCCCGGCCATGCGGTTCTACAAACGTATCGAGGACCGGTTCATGGACAACCTCAACAAAAGGCAGTCGGTGCAGGTGTTCGCCATCCCTGAAATCCTTCAGGAGAATTGTCATCTGCAAAAGATGACCCTCAGCCCCGACAGTGTTTATTCGGGGAAACTCATCAAGGACACCGATTTCCGCGACAACTACAACGTGAGCGTGGTGAGCATCGAGCGGGGAAAGCAGCTCTACGAGTTGCCCAAATCGGACTTCCAGCTGTTTCCTTACGATAAAATCACTTTTGTTGGCCATGAGGACCATCTGCGTCTGTTGGAGGGCAAGGTGGAAGTCTTTGATGAACAGTTGGTCCGTGAGCATGAGGATAGTGAGGTGGAAATGTATAAGGTAGAAGTGAAGAAAAACAGTCCTTTTGTCGGGGTCGCCTTGATGGACTCCGGCTTGGCCGACCGCTACGAAGCCATGGTAATCGCCATCGAACGCGATGGACAGTTTATCTTGAATCCCTCCGCCAAAATCACCTTCCAACCGAAAGACCTGGTGTGGTTCGTCGCACAAAAATCCAAAGCAATGGCGTTAGTTAATAGTTAGCAGTTTGCAGTTTGCAGTTTTCAGTTTACAGTTAGCAGTTTTCCATTTCCAATGATTGTTTGTATCGCAGAGAAACCGAGTGTGGCGCGTGACATCGCCAAAGTGCTGGGAGCCAATACTTCCCATGAGGGATATATGGAAGGCAACGGCTATCAGGTGACATGGACCTTCGGGCACCTCTGTACGCTGAAGGAACCTCACGACTACACCGACCAGTGGAAGGCTTGGGCGTTGAGCCGGCTACCCATGATCCCGCAACGCTTTGGCATCAAGCTCATCGCTGACAAAGGAGTGGAGAAACAGTTCAAGGTTATCGAGTCGCTGTTTCAGAAGGCCGATGAAATCGTGAACTGCGGTGATGCCGGCCAAGAGGGGGAGCTGATTCAGCGTTGGGTGATGCAGAAAGCCCTCGTGAAATGCCCTGTGAAACGCCTGTGGATCTCTTCGCTGACCGAGGAGTCCATCCGCGAAGGCTTCAAGACGCTGAAGGACCAGGCTGACTACCAGTCACTTTACGAGGCGGGGCTCTCGCGGGCCATCGGCGACTGGCTGTTGGGCATGAACGCCACACGGCTCTACACCCTGAAATATGGACAGAACCGACAAGTGCTCTCCATTGGGAGGGTGCAAACCCCTACTTTAGCGCTGATTGTCAACCGCTATCATGAGATTGTCAATTTCAAACCGGAAGCCTATTGGGTGCTATCCACCGTCTATCGCGACACCGTCTTCACGGCCACCAAAGGCAAGTATGGCTCCGTCGAAGAAGGGCAGAAGGATTTGCAAAGTGTTCAGGGAAAGGATTTTACGGTTACTGACATCTCCACCAAGAAAGGCACCGAGGCTCCGCCAAGGCTTTATGACCTGACTTCCTTGCAGGTGGAATGCAACAAAAAATACGGCTTCTCCGCCGACCAAACCCTTCAGACCATACAAAGCCTTTACGAAAAGAAATATACAACCTATCCCCGTGTCGATACCACCTATTTGAGTGATGACATCTATCCTAAATGCCCAGGTATCCTCTCCCGACTTACCAACTATGGCGAGCTGACCGCCGCTTTGGCAGGGAAGAAGCTTCCCAAGAGCAAGAAGGTGTTCGACAACAGCAAGGTTACCGACCACCATGCCATCATCCCGACGGGCGTGGTGCCGCAGGGGCTTTCCTACGCCGAAGAGAAAGTCTATGACGAGGTTTGTCGGCATTTCATCGCGGTATTTTACCCTGATTGTCAGTTTGCTACTACCACAGTCCTGGGCAAGGTGGAGGAGGTGGAGTTCAAGACTTCAGGCAAGCAAATCCTTGTGCCGGGTTGGCGCGAAGTGATCAAGCTGGAGAAGAAAGAAGAAAGAAGTAAGAAGGAAGAAGAGGAGAAAGATGAGAAAGAAGAGGAGCGGACGTTGCCACTCTTTGTCAAAGGCGAGCATGGACCGCATCAGCCGCAGCTGGCCGAGAAATGGACCCAGCCTCCGAAACCTTATACCGAGGCGACCTTGCTCCGCGCCATGGAAACGGCAGGCAAGCTCGTGGATGACGAGTCGCTACGCGAGGTAATGAAAGAAAACGGCATCGGACGCCCCTCCACCCGTGCCGCCATCATCGAAACCCTGTTCAAGCGCAACTATATTAAAAAGGTGCGCAAAAGTCTCGAACCTACCCCCACGGGCATCGAACTCATCGGCCTCATCCGTGAGGACCTCCTGAAAAGTGCGGAGCTCACAGGCATCTGGGAAAAGAAACTCCGTGAGATTGAGCAACATAAATACGAAGCCCGGCAGTTCCTGGAAGAACTGAAGGAGATGGTCTCGCAAATCGTCACTACGGTGATGATGGACAACAGCAACCGCCGGGTGTCGGTGACGGAGCCAACCCCTGCGCCCAAGAAGGCTTCAACATCCACTAAAGCCACCGCCAAGAAAACCGCAGGCTCCAAAACCACTAAAACGCCTGCCACTCCCGAGGCTGCGGCATCACCCGCTCCCACGATTACAGGACAAACTGCCTCCGACGCCCTCGTCGGACAACCTTGTCCGCTGTGTGGCAAGGGGCATATTATCAAAGGTAAAACCGCATACGGCTGTTCCGAATGGAAAAACGGCTGCGGATGGCGGAAACCTTTCGTGAAGAATGCCGTGGTATCCTTGGCGATCGTATTGACCCTCCTGTTCTCCGCCTGCACTCCCAAACGTAGTCACAACGTGGACTTCTATTATTGGAAGGCGAAATGCGCCATAGGGGAGACGGAACGCGAATATTTCAACCAGTTAGAAAGCAAACGCTTGTTTGTGAGGCTCTTCGATGTGGATTTGGAGGCAAACACTGCGGTTCCCGTGGGGAAAATTCAGGGATTTGGCAAAGATCAGCTGCCCAACGACAGTACGGAGGTCATCCCCGTGGTGTTCATCACCAACCGTACCTTCCTCAACGATAGCAGTGTTGAGGCCATCGAGCAGTTAGCCTCCAATGTCAACAAGAGCATTGATGGCTTTATGCGTGAGTCGGACCTGACCTATCAAGAAATACAGATCGATTGTGACTGGACTGAGCGCACCCGCAACGCCTATTTCCGGTTCTTGGAGAAGCTTGCCGAGCTGTCGGGACATCACGTCAGCTGCACACTGCGCCTGCATCAGGTTCACCAACCGCAAAAAACAGGGGTGCCTCCCGTCATCCGAGGGAGCCTGATGTGCTACGCTACTTCCAATCCCACCGAAGGCATGACCCGAAATTCCATCCTGGATATGGAACTGCTGAAAGCCTATACCACCAATATCAACGACTATCCTCTCGATTTCGATGTCATCCTGCCTATCTATTCTTGGGGCATTGTCACCAACCATCTCGGCCAGGTGAAACTTGTCAACGGTCTTACCGAAGACGACCTCCAATCCCCGATGTTCGAGCGAAAGGACGACAACAACTATTTGGTGAAAGATGACGGCTTCCTGCAAGGTTTATACGTCAGTCGCGGCTTCACCGTAAAGATTGAAACCATCACGCCAGAGCTTCTCGCTGAGGCGAAACAATATCTTGAGCATCAGATTCATAGAGATTTTTCTTGGGCCTATTTCCATCTGAGTCAAGGTTTTTTGAATCGTTTTACTATAGAAGATTTAAATAAATAAATACAATGAAAATATTTAAAAAACTTATTCTTTTATCGATTGCGCTCACCGCATTATGGGGCAACGCTTATGCCTGTGGTGGCTGGGACGACTTCGATTCGGGGTATCATAACCTCTTTTCCCAAGAAATCATGAAAGACCCGCGCTACCGGCCTTTCCTGCTGACCTACGAAAGCAAGTATTATCCGAGCGACATTCTGCTCAATGGTAATATTGAGGAGTGGCAAAAGTACCTGGGATTGAGCTATGACGATACCAAGTATTTGGTTTTTAATTCGTCACGGAGTGACCTTCAAAGTCTCACCAAGGGCAAAGGAGCTACTGATCCAAGGTTGGCCTTCGCCACGCCCGAGTTTGTGCAGAAACACAAACAAGCCTTGCTATATCTGGCCTACGCCAAGTACCTGGAACCCTACATGCGCATTATTCCAGGCGAGGATTCCGATTGGTATTGGGACTTGCCCGAATACGAGCACAACGCCGGTGACTTGGATTACGCCAAGGTGAAAAACGTGCTCACCAAGAGCTGGAATGCTGAAAGCGACAACGAGCTGAAACTTCGTTATGGCTATCAACTGGTCCGTTTGGCGCACTACACCCGCCGCTTCGAAGAGGCTGTGCAGCTCTTCGACCAGTATGTGGAGCCACTGAAGATGCGCACCGAGATGTATTATTATGCCTTGAGCCAAAAGGCGGGTGCTTTGCGTGGCATGGGGGAGACCGAACAAGCCAACCGCGAATACATCCACGTGTTCACCAACTCCAACGACCTCAAGACCGTGGCCTACAGCTCATTGACCCTTGGTTGGGATTCTGAAATCAACTTCTCCGATTTTGTGGCTGGTGCCGCCGACGACAATGAACGCAACGAAATCTATTTCATGATGGGTTATGGCGACTTCAACAACCCCGTCAACGAAATCGAGAAAATCGTGGCCAACAACCCCGATGCCATCCAAGCCAAAGTGCTGATGGTCCGTACAATCAATATGATAGAGCGCCGCCTGCTCTATGCTTACCTCCCGGAGGATGATGAAGCGAATGCCCGCTATCCTTTCTTCCCGGCCAGTGCTACCGATGACAGGGAGTTTTTTAACCAAGCCCTCAGGCTTAGCGATCGGCAGAGTGGCAAGTCATCCGACAAGAACTTCTGGAACCTGGCCTCTTCTTACCTGCATTTCCTGAATCACGATTTCAACCAGTCGAGTGGTTGCCTTGGTAAAGTGAAGTCGGACGATGAGCTTTACATGACCATGGTGCGCAACCTGACCGCCTATATCGACATCTGCCGCCAGCCTAACATCAACGCCGACAATGAAAACCGTCTGTTTGCCCAGTATCACGACATTTTCACCCATGAGCTTTCCAGCACCTATTGTTTCAACTCCACGGATAACACCTTCGTTGATTTTGTGCTGGCGAACCGCTACAAGCTGCAAGGCGAGAATGCCAAGGCCTTCCTGGTATTCCATTCATTGAAAGATATTCAAGACTATCCCAACGAGCAACTACTCGAGGAGATTCAGGCTTTCTTGAACAAGTCGGAAAAAACCAGCTTGGAACGCTACATTGCCGACCTCAGCACCATGCAAATGGAAACCAGCCCCGACAATTTCATCGCCTACGTGAAAGGGGTGTTTCGCCTTACCGCCGGCGACTTCAAGACGGCCAAGGGACACTTCGACCAGCAAACCCGCCTGAAGGTGTCGCGCCGCATCTTCGGTCACAATATCAAGGTCTGGTACAGCGGCGAGGAAGCTTTCATCATGCGTGAGGACTATATCAGCGAGTTCCCCTTCATCCGCAACAATATGACGGAAGCCGAGGTGGCCGATGCCCTGATGCGGTTGGACGAGATTGGCAAAAACGAGGATAGCGACCATGGGGCCAAAGCGGACTATTTGATCGCTAACTTCTTCTATAATGTCAGCACAACCGGCTATTTCCGCCATTATCTCCGATTCGACAACAACAATGGCTTCAGCTACATGAAGTTCGGCGCTGACAACCCTTACGACAACACGTTGGAACTGTCTGACCGTTACCTGAAGAGAGCCGAAGCCAAGGCTACCGACCTCGAGTTGAGGGCGCACATCGCCTTTGCCCAGGCCAAGAACGCCCAGCAGACGATGGAGCAGGGAACCTCTTCATGGGATTACACCATCGTTCTTCCCAAGGAACAATACAATGAGTTCGACCAGTACGCAGGAACCGCCTATCACAAGGTGGTGTTATCAAATTGTCTCTATTACAGAAATTTCCGTAATTAACTGATGTCCAGCGTTTTCTTGCAAATCTCAATCTCTTCGGGGTCGCCGGTGTATTTGCCGTGATCATCGGAGAGTTTGACTACTTTCTTCCAGTTACGTTTCTCCGTGATCTTGGCCGCGGTGAGCTTCACCACGATGTTCATGGCCTTCACGTTGTCGATGTCGCACGTGAGATGGGTGCCGATGCCGAAGGAATCCTGCATACGGCCTGCCACAGCCTCGTGGATGGCGATGGCCTCATCGACATTCAAGCCGTTGCTGAAGATGATGGACTTCTGCGCCGGGTCGATGCCCAACTCCTTGTATTTGGCAATGATTTCCTCCAGTGCCTCGTAGTTGTCGCCGCTATCGACGCGCAGACCGTCGAACAACTTGGCGTGCAACATGGTGAAGTTCTGGAAGAAAGCCTTTCGGGTGTAGGTGTCGTAGAGGAACACGCCCAAGCTGCCGGCATAGACCTCCTGCCAGTAGTCCATGGCGAGGTAGTTGGCCTCGTTGTAACCATAGAGCGAGCAGGTTTCGATAAACTGATGGCTCATGGTGCCGATGGGGGTGAGGTTGTATTTCATGGCCAACAGCACGTTGGAGGTACCCACGAAGCAAGTCTTGGTGAATTGTTTCTGGGCGGCGATGAAGCTCTGGATTACCCGCTCCTGATGGTCGAAAGAGAAACGGCGACGGGTTCCGAAATCGCTGAATTTCACACCATTGCCAATGAGTCGGATGGCTTTGTCATACGATTTCTTGTATTCCTTTTCGGCATCATAATGCTCCATCTCGCCTTTGAGTTCATGCCAAAGTTCCGATACGGTAGCCAGGATGGGCATCTCCCAAAACACAGTGCGCCACAGCAATCCGGTGACGGTGATGTGCAGATGGCCCTCCGCGTCTTGGCTGGCCTCCACCTCCGACGACTTCAGCTTGAAACCTTTCAGGAAGGTGAAGAACCACAATGGGAAATAATAACACTTCTGCTTCATGAAACGCGTTTCCTCATCGGTGATGCGGAGATTCTCGTAAAGTTTGAACTGCTCCATCAGCTTCTCTGCGAAACCTTGGGGATAGACGGTGTTGTTGCGGTCCACAAAAGTGTATTGTCCGATAGCTCTGGGAAATTTCTGCAAGTAGGCATAGCACACGCTGAACGTGTATAAGTCATTGTCTAATAAACTGTTAATGTATTGCTTCATATCTAAATCTTATTTGTTTCATTCAAAAAAAACTTTCCACTTTCCACTTTCCGTTTTCCACTTTCACAGCTTGCTTACCACGCTCCTGACTTTGTCGGAGATGTATTTGGCGGCGTTGGTGGTGTTTTCAAGCACCTGCACAAGGTCTTTCCTTGTGATGATTTCGGTAAGACTGTAGTTTTGGTTGAACAACCGGTTGATATAGTTGCCGTAAAGCTCGTCGCTGTCGTGTTCCAAAGTCTTGATTTCCTGGCACAGACGGTTGATTTCCTTGGCTTTGCCAGTGCTCATGAACTCGAGGTCGCGCATGATGTTGCCAAGCGCTTCGGCGGCAAACATGATGTTCTCTGTCATGGTGGTGAGATCCTCGTCGGTGGCGACAAAGCGTCGTGTGAAGATGATGTTGGCGGAGTCGTCGATGCGGTCAAGCATGTTGTCCATCAGCTCGGCCAGTTCGTGGACGTCTTCGCGGTCGAAGGGGGTCAGCACCGTGCTGAACAGCTGGCTGTAGAAGTCGCGCAACACCTGGTCGCCCCCCGTCTCGCATTCTTTAATCTCCTTTTTCAGGGTCTCCAGCCGCTTGATGTCAGTCTCCAAAATCATCTTTCGCAAGAGCTTGGAGGCCTTTTCGATATAGTCGGCCTGCTGGATATAGAGCGGGTAGAACTTCTTCTCCTTGGGGACGAAATATTGGAAGAAACTGTTGAGACTCATGGCTTTATGGGAGTAGGAGGTTGAACAACAGGTTGAGTATGCCGCTGATGACCAGAGGCACTGGGATGGTGAGGATCCAGGAGAGGACGATGCGGCGTGCGGTGACCCATTTCACCGACTTCATGCCCTCGGTGAGTCCTACGCCGATGACACCACCGGTGATGGTGTGGGTGGTACTCACAGGGATGCCTAGGAACGAGGTGACAATCAAGGTGGTGGCCCCGGCAAACTCGGCTGAGAACCCCCTGATGGGGGTGATTTTTGCAAGGCCACCGCCCATGGTCTTGATGACGTTTTTACCGCCAATCAAGATGCCCAACGACATGATGAGATAGCAAGTGACCGCCAGCGAGTCGGGGATGTGGAACCCCTGCGACCCGTCATAGACCAAGCCAATGAGTTCTTGAGTCCTGGGGGAGACTCCATGGGTGGTGAACACCGATGCCATCAGGATGGCGATGATGCCCATGGTCTTGGGGGCGTCGTTGGAGCCGTGGCCGATGCAGAATGCGGCGGTGGAGAAATGCTGGAGCGTTTTGAAAATCTTATCGACCCTCTTCCGAGGAGCGTTCTTGAAAATCTTCAACATGGCACATTCCAGGAAGAATCCCAAAAACAGTCCGATCAAAGGCGAAAGGATAATGAACAGCAGGGTGATGATGATGGGTTTCGCATGAAGCACCTCACTGCCGTTGACGAACCAAGCCGCGCCGATGATGCCACCGATGAGGGCGTGCGAGGTGGAGATCGGCATTCCGCTCTTGGTGCATATCGCCACCCAAATGGCGGCGCCCACCAACGCGGATAAAATAAGGTAGGGGGTGATGATGTTTTGGTCGGCGAAGTTGGCCATGGTGTTGCCCACGGCGAACTGCTGGTTCAGCACCAGCCGGATGATGAGGAAGGCGGCGAACTCCCAAAACGAGGCCCAGATGATGGCTTGGATGGGGGTCATCACCTTAGTGGCGATGATGGTGGAGATGGAGTTGGCCGCGTCGTTCATGCCGTTCAGGAAGGTGAACACGAAGGCCAGCAGGATGGAGATGAGGATGGCTATGCTGAGGAGGTTCATCACGATTGCTTTATGATAAGACATTTCACGGTGCTGCTCACGTCTTTGGCGCGGTCGGTGGTGTCTTCCACCGCCTGGGCGATCTCCTTGTATTTCAGCAACTCAATTTCGTCTTTCTCGTTGCTGAAGAGGTAGGTGATATAGTCGCCGTAGATTTCGTCAACCACGTGTTCAATCTGGGTCACTTGTTGGCAGAGCTCGCCGATTTGCTGATGGTTTTTCCCGATGTCGTCGAGCAGACTGAAGATTTGCATCATCAAGTTGGCGTCCTCATGGATGTTGTCGATGATTTCTTTGATCTGTTTGTCGATTTTCTTGGGGTTGTACATCAGGATGGTCTTGGCGGAGTGGTTGATGAAGTCGAGGAAAGTGTCGAGGTCCATCGCCAGGGCGTTCATGTCCTCCCGGTCGAAGGGGGTGATGAAGGCGCCGTTGAGTTCCACGTAGAACTCGCGAAGCAGCTCGTCGCCGGTGGTTTCCTGTTTTTTAATCATACGGGTCAGCAGTTTACGCTCTTCGGGGTCGTCGCTTTTGACCAACTCTTTGAGGTACTTGGCGGCGATTTGCGCGGTCTCGGCCTGCTTTGAATAAGTGGGGAAGAAGGACTGTTTCTCGCGGCTTCCCCCGGAAAAAATGTTGTTCAGTCCCATGGTGCTGATGGTTTGAATGCAGGCACAAAAATAATAAAATATTTGTCATTCTGTTTGTGGAATGACATTTTTTCCTAATTTTGTACCGCTAATAAACGTTATACCTTTTATTATCATGAAGAAAAGTATTGTATTTTCGATTCTTGTGGCCATGTTGATGTTGCTGGGGCATCGAGCGGCTGCACAAGAAATACCCATCACTTTGAATCCAGGATGGAACTGGATAGGCTATTATCTTCCATTCGAACAGCCACTCACTGTTGCGTTAGGAACTTTCACTCCCGAGGATGGCGATATCATCAAAAGCCAAAATAGCTATAGCATCTATCAAAATGGCCGGTGGTATGGCTCGCTTACAAGCTTTGCGCCTGGATTGGGCTACATGTACTGCTCACAACGCACCACGTCCATAACCTTCTATTTCAACGCTAACCCCACCGTGGTGGTATTGACGTTGACGGTGACTACAGCCGCACCCTCTGAAATTACCGAGACATCGGCGGTCTCTGGTGGAGAAGTGCTTTGCGACGATGCGGGGGCTGTGGTGTCCGCTAGAGGCGTTTGCTGGGGCACATCTCCCAGTCCCACTCTCGAGGATAACTATATTGAGGTTGAAGGAGGTCTGGGGACTTTCTCAGTGACCATGGACAATTTGTTGCCGAATACCCGATATTATGTCAAGGCATACGCAGCCACACCAGACAGCGTTTATTATGGTGATCAGGTGACTTTCAGGACAAAAGTTCCTGCACCGACTGCTCCTACAGGGGCCCTCAATGGCCTTTTCTCTGTGAGCGCTACCCAACAGGTGTTCTTTTCCAAAGGCAATTTGCAGTATCGAGCCTCAACCAATACCTGGAGATTCGCGGAAAACCAATACGATTGTTGCGGGAATGGCAATTCTCATATTTCCTCCACCTACAATGGTTGGATTGACTTGTTTGGATGGGGGACAAGTGGCTACGACCATGGAGCGGTTTGCTATCAGCCTTGGAGTGGTGGTATTAATGCGAGTAATTATTTAGCATACGGTTGCGCCACTTGTGCTTTATTTGACGAAACAGGAAAAGCCGATTGGGGTTATAATACCATCTCTAATGGAGGGAATTCGGAAAATCTTTGGCGTACGCTCACCAGTGAAGAATATGCATATCTGCTTTTCCAAAGGGTTACTGCTTCGGGTGCTCGTTTTGCGAAAGTATGTGTTAATGGTAGTAATGGCATACTTTTGCTCCCAGATAATTGGAACAATGAGGTTTATAGTTTGAGCAAAGTTAATAATAGAACTGCTAGCTTCAACAGCAATGTAATCAGTGCAGCGGATTGGGTGGCAGTTGAGATTGCTGGAGCTGTTTTCCTCCCTGCTGCAGGTTCAAGAGCAACGAATGGTTCTCTTGTTTATTATGATCTTCTTAATTCACGAGGCTTCTACTGGGCATCGGATATCTGGGTTGATGCAAGTGCTCCTGTTGAAAGGTCTTGTTTTATTCATTTTGGTAATACTAATTTTAAAACAGGAGGCACCCATCGTTTCGGTGGCCTTTCGGTCCGATTGGTGCAAAACGCACAGTAAAGGATTAATGATATGCTGACTCAACCGAGTCATTCACCTTGATGGACTGGAAACGGACGCCGGCTCCTTCCATCAAGGTGACAAGCAATTGTTTCAGCCCAGCCAAATCTCGGATGACCGTCCGGTGGAGTCTTTTGTTGAAAACGTATTCCAGGTACCCGTTTTGCAACACTAAGTCGCCATGGGTAACCATCAGATGGTACTGCAAATCGTATTTGGTCTGCCAAACGTCCAAATGATGCCGCTGCACCGCTTTGTATAATAGGTTCACATCCAAAGGGCCGGTTTTGAAACGCCCTTGGTAGGGATTTCCCACATTGCTCTCGTGTTTGCCTGTAAGATCCCACGAGAGGGGATAGGTCGGCTCATAGCCGTTGCCATGGCGGGTGGTGTAAGTCCTCGTGACCAGATACACGTCGGTCTTGCGCAAGCTACCTTCGTCGAGGTTGTCCAAACCTGTGTGGGAAGGGGTCACATGCGGGAAAAAACCGTAGTCCATGTCGAGCAACAGGCCCTGGGCACCTTCGAAAACGAGCTCGTCGTACCCTAACACTTCGGGCCCCGCGGCCACCCTGAAAGGCAATTCCCGCACAGCCTCTGCAAACAAAGCTTCCAATTCGGGCTCACACTCAAACCCATAATACGCCCTTGCCTGTTTCAGATACTGAAACACCTTGTCTTCATCCTTGAAAGGGAGGAGGGGACGCAAGGCTTGGCTGTTGAACCGCTTGAATGTTTGGAAGATACCTTTCCCGCAGCTGCCATGGCGTAGCACCTGCTGGTTGCTTCGTCCCGCCAACACGTCGTAGGGCGTCACCACCCGGCAGTCGGGATGGACCCAGAGTGCGGGTTCTCGTGCTGCAAGGGCCAGGTATTCGTTGTAAGCGCAGATGGGGTCGAAGAAAAAGGCTTTATCAAGAAAAGTGGGGACTCCGAGGAGTACCCCACTTCCGTAAGTCGAGCAAATGTGTTCCTCGCCATGGAGGACAATCGTGTGGGCGGCCTGGGCACCTCCATTGAAGCGCACTACCATGGGATGGCGCCCATGGGTAAGTGATTGCTGGCAGAGCCACTGCGTGGTTACGCCTTTGCCTTCGTCGCCAAAGGCAAAACCCAACACGACACTATGTCTCATCACAGCTGGTGCTTGTTGCTCGGGTCGATGCCAAAGGCGTTGGAGGAGAGAGCGTTTTTCGTGGCTTTCTTGTAGGCGCTCACGATGATGGCCGAGAGGATTTTGCCGATTTCGTCCGATTCCATGCTCTCCGAGACGGCGAGATGGTCGCCTCCGATCAAGCTGTCCCATTTGCTGGCGGAACCGTAACGCTCCTCAGCCCAGTCTTTGATGGTGATGTGATAGACATCCCATTTCTTGCGGGCTTCTTTCAGCAGCTCAGAGGCCACCGCGTCGCCCTCACCATTGCCGAACAGGTCCTTGACGACGTTTTTCTCGATGCAGCGGTGACAAGGTTCGTCGCCGATAGTGATCAGCGTGCCTTTGATGCCCCGTTTCTCAAAAGAGTCGATTTTGGTATGGAATGCGGCGAAGTACCAGGCCAGCAGGTACGACTCGCCGTTGTTACCGCCGCCACCACCTTCGATGTAGATGGCTTTCAACCACTTCTCCGTCAACTCATCGGAGGTCTCAAACTGTCCCACCTGGATAGGAGCTTCGTCGCTGTAGTGGTCGCCAATGCCGAGGAAACAAATCTGAGCGTGTTCCACACCCTTCTCCTGGATGGTCTTCATGATTTCGGGGAACGCGTCCTTGATAAGGTTCTCCGGCACTTGTCCCATGCTGCCCGTGACATCGAGGCCGATGATGATGGGGTAGGAGTTGGGGTGCTCTTCGCTGTCGCACGATTCCCGGATTTTTCCCTTGATGACCATCAGAGGGTCGATGCTGCGGTTGCTGAAGATTTGCTCGCGGCTTTGCGACTGGTAGTTGACAGAACGTGCGTATGCTCTGTCGTAAATATAGGAACCTCCACCCATGGTTTAGCCCTCCATATTATTGTTGGCCAAGGTCTTTTCGGCGACACCTCCATCGGTAAGGTCACCAAACAGCACCGTGTAACGCTCCACCATGATCTTCAAGTTGATCAAAGCGTCGCGTTTGTTGCGTCCAATCTCAAGGTCCTTCATCATGAAGTCTTCCGCACGGAAGTCAGAGGGGACGACAGCGCCGCTGAGGGCGTTGACGGGCGACAGGTCAAGGATGATGTTCTCGCGGTCCCGGTCGTAGTTCCTGATCAGATGGCACAGATCCTCAATCTTGCGTCTGTACATAATCTCAAGTTCTTCGGCTACGCTTTCAGCCCTGCTCTCTTTGAGTTGCTTGAAGTTACGCATCAAGTCTTCTTTGAAGGTGTTTTTTCTTACTTCTTCCATGTTGTTGATTTTTATTTAAGGTTATTTAACTGAGTTTCAGGAAGCAAAAATAATAAAAATTTTTTGATAATCTCCCTCTAAATTCTAAATTCTTAATTCTTAATTCCAAATTAGACCACTCCGCACAAATGGAAAAGCACCCTCGCTCCCACGTTGCCGTCCCAGTCGCCTTCGCCGGGCGACACTTCGCAGAGGTCGAAGCCGATGATGTCCTTGCCCGACTCGTGGATGCGGTTCAGCAGGTACATCAGCTCTTCGTATTCAAGCCCTCCGGGAACGGGTGTCCCGGTGTTGGGGCATAGCTTGGGGTCTAAGGCGTCGATGTCGATGGAAAGATATACTTTTTGGGGAAGGGCGTCCACCATCTCGTTCACGAGGTCTTTCCACAAGGCTCCCTCGTAGAGGCGGCGACGGCAGTCACGGTCGTAAAATACCTTGATGCGGTCGGGCTGGCTCTCGGTCAGCGCCTTCTCCTGATGACAGTAGTCGCGGATGCCCACCTGTACGAGCTTCTTCACGTTGTCGAACTTCAGCGTGTTGTAGAAGATGGAGGCGTGCGAATACTTGAACCCCTCAAATGCCTCGCGCAGGTCTAAATGCGCATCGGCGTGAAGGATGCCATATTCCACACCTTGCTCATGGAAGTATTGGTGATAGGCGAGGGGACAACTGTGGTCGCCGCCCAGCAGGCCAACCACCTTGCCTTGCCGCTTCCAATAGGCAATGCGGCCCCGAAGCCACTCGTTTTTCCGCTCAGTGCCCGCCTCGATGTCGGCGTACATCTTTTGGTATTTGTCGGGATCCTCCTCCATCACCCCATCATACAAGGCTTCGATGATTTCCTCACTCATGGGGGCCAGCCTGTCGTGCAACTCTCTCAATTCCTCAGGAAACCGGTCCATGTAGATGCCCCGTTTCCACAAGTTGGGATAGTCGTGATGGCAGAGATCGACCTGCATGGAGGCCTCGAACACGGCACTCGGGCCGTCAACGGTGCCACGGTTGTAACTGGTGGTAAGCTCCCATTCCACTGGGATGATGATGATTTGCGCCTCCTCGGCGGTGCAGGGCAGGCCGTAGATACCGGCGTCGGCAACAGCCGCTGCGTTCGGGTCAAATGTTTTTTCCATATCGTTGCTGTTCAGATGCGCAAAGATACATATTTATTATGATACTTGACGCGTTTTCCACAAGATTCCCCACTTGTTGATTATTGTGGAATAGATTCCACAATATTCCACAGTTGCGTGCTGGTGGCGTTGTTTTATAAACTATTGAATATCAATATATTAGTAATAAATTGAGGTTTGGCATGGATTTGGCTAAAGGAGGGCGGCGAAAGAATAAGATATGAAAAAGCTACAAGTTATATTGGTTTGTTTGGTGGCACTCGCGTTAGGAATGGGTTCTTGCGTCGAAGATTCTAAGAAGTACAAGGCTTTGGAAGCTGAACGCGACTCCCTCCAGATGGTGGCCCAAAATGTCACTACCGACTTCGAGTCCTCACTCCGCACTATCAATGAAATTGAGATGGCCCTCCAAACGGTTCGCGAGGCCGAAAACATCATCATGATCGAAAACCAAGAAGGTAATTCCAACTACGCCGTCTCCCAAATCGAAGCCATCGACCGCACCATCCAACAAAACAAGGCCAAAATCGCCAATCTTGAAAAACAACTGGCCGAGGCCGGCTCCAAATCCAAACAACTTAACGCCACCATCACCCGCCTCAAAAACGAACTCGACGAAAAAGACACCTATATCACCACCCTCAAAAACGAACTCAGCCAAAGCCGCTCCCAAGTGGCCGAACTGACCGATCAAGTCGAGGACCTCAACCGCAGCGTGGAGAACCTCAATGAGAATATCAACGACCTCAACGCCCAAACCGCCGAGCAACAAGCCACCATCCGCCTCCAGGAAACCATGATGAACACCGTGTATTACGTCGTGGCCCCCATGGAGACCCTCATCAACAATGGCATCGTGAACAAAGGCGGCCTGTTCAAAAAAGAAAGCGTGTCCGACCACCTGGACAAAAACATGCTCCAAGCCGCCGACAAACGCTCCCTTACCCTCATCCCCCTGAACTCTAAAAAAGCAATTATCATGACCAATCATCCAGAAAGCAGCTACAACATCGTGAAAGGTGAAGATGACATGCTCTCTCTCGAAATCATCGACACCGAGGCTTTTTGGAACATATCGAATTATTTGATAGTCTCCATCAAATAAAATTCTGCTCGTTTTCAATTTTTACGAACGCCTTGCTTCTCCCCGTTGCAAGGCTTCTTTTTTTTTGTAACTTTGCAGCCGATTTATTTGTGATGAAACACTCTATCTTGATCGTGGAAGACGACGCCTCTTTTGGAATCATGCTCCAAACCTGGCTGAAGAAGAACAACTACGAGGTTGTGCTGGCCACCCAGTATGCCCAAGCGAAAAAAGAGGTCTCCTCTAAACACTTCGACCTCATCCTCACCGACTTGCGACTGCCCGACGGTGACGGCATCCTCCTCATGAGCTGGGTCCGCGAACAACTCAAAAGTCCTGTGCCCTTTATCGTGATGACCGGCTACGCCGAAGTGCAAACGGCCGTCTCCGCCATGAAACTCGGCGCCTTCGACTACCTCAAGAAACCCATTAACCCCAGCGTGCTGGAGGAAAAAATCATCGCCGCACTCGAGTCGGAACAGGAGGTTGACGAGCTGTTCCGTCCCAGAAAGTTCATGGTGAAAGGCAACAGCGAGGCCATCCAACGCCTCTATAAACACGTCGAACTGGTGGCCCCCACCAAGTTCTCTGTCCTCATCCTCGGCGAAAGCGGCACGGGCAAGGAATACATCGCCGAGATGATCCACGAATGCAGTCCCCGCCGCGACAAACCCTTCATCGCCGTGGACTGCGGCAGCCTCTCCAAAGAACTCGCCCCCTCCGAACTGTTCGGCCACCTCAAAGGCTCCTTCACCTCCGCCATCGCCGACAAAAAAGGCGTCTTCGAGATGGCCAAAGGCGGTACCGTGTTCCTCGACGAGGTGGGCAACCTCCCCTACGAGGTGCAAATGCAACTCCTCCGCTCCCTCCAGGAACAAAAGGTACGCCCCGTGGGCGCTTCTTCCGACATCCCCGTGGACGTTCGTATCGTCGCCGCCACCAACGAAAACATCGAACTCGCCATCCAACAAGGGAAGTTCCGGCAGGACCTCTATCACCGTATCAACGAGTTCACCCTGCAAGTGCCTCCCCTCAGAGAACGCATCGATGACCTGGAGGACTTCGTGGCGTTCTTCGTCGATCAAGCCAACGAGGAACTGGGAAAACAAATCAAAGGGGTGTCGGCCAAAGCCATCGCCGCCATGAAAAAGATGCCGTGGACCGGCAATATCCGTGAACTGCGCAACGTCATCCGCCGCTGTGTCCTCTTCGCCGAAGGCGATTACATCGAAGTGGAAGACCTGCCGGTCTATCTGGAGCCCATCAATAAACCTGTAGCACCTTCCAACGACGACTTCGCCCTCCGTCCCGGCAACGAGAAAGAACAAATCGAAGCCGCCCTCAACAAAGCCCGCGGTAACAAAACCGTAGCCGCCCGACTCCTGCAAATCGACCGTAAAACCCTCTACAACAAAATGCACCAATTAGGAATAGATCTATAAGAATAGCCCTTCTTTCTTCTATCTTCTGTCTTCTGTCTTCTAAAAAATCCCGTACCTCTCCGACAGCATGTCCAACAGCGAGTCGGCACACTCCATGAACTTGTAGGCGTCTTCCTTCCATTCAGGATATTCCCGCTTGGCAGCCTCCGAACCCCTTGAGTCATTCATCCTCGAAAGGAATGGCACCGCCTCTTCCTGCTGCAACTGGATGAACATTGGCAGCATCTTGTGGCATAACACATGCGCTCCGGCAAAGTTGTCTTGTTCAATGTAGTCGTTCATGGCCACCAGATGGTCCGCGGTGGAGTGCGCGAACACCTTCAGGATGCCACGGATGGCCTCCTCGTCGTCGCCCATCATCTCGCTGAGCGCCGGGAAGTCGGTGAAACTGCTCACGCTTGTCTTTTCCTCTTTCAAGGTGTGGCACCCGAAAAGATGCTCCAAATCCTTGAGGTTGAAGGGCTTCTGCAAAAATCCGTCAAATCCTTCCTGGGTAGCCTTCTCGAAGTCGTAATCCACGCGAGCCGTCATCAGATACACTGGCTTGCCCAGAGCGGTTTCCTTGAATTGTTTCAAGATGTCGTTGCCGCTGAGGGCCCCCATCTCACGGTCGGTCAGCACACAGTCGAACGTGTCGAGTTGACCCAAAGCCCCGTCAAGGTCGTTCTTCGACCGGCATATCAGCACCTCGTGCCCCAACTTGGCCAGCATGTTGCTCACCACGGTCAACAGTGTGTCGTCGTCGTCGATAATCAGGATGTGATGCTGGGGCGCGGGCTCGGTGTGCACTTCTTCTTCCTCGCCGTCCTCCAAGGGCTTCTGGTCGCCACCTTCCACCAGCTCGTATTCCACAGGGATCCGAACCGTGAAAAGGCTGCCCTTGCCCAGCTCCGAACTCACTCCAATGTCACCCTCCAAGAGGTCCACCAAACCCTTGACCACCGAGAGGCCGTAACCGCTGCCTTCCGACTGGGTGAGGCTGTTCTCGATACGGACAAATGGCTTGAAAATGTCGTCAATCTTGTCGTCGGGGATGCCGATGCCACTGTCTTGCACCCTGAAAACCAAACTGCTGTTCTCGAAAGTGACCCTGAAGCGGATCTCGCCTTCAAGGGTGTATTTCACGGCGTTGGAAATCAGGTTGCTGATAATCTGCTTGATTTTCAACCGGTCGCTGTGGACCGAAAGGCTCCTCTTCAACTCGTTTTTGTATTTGAAGATCAGGTTTTTGTTGTGCGCCAAGGGCTCGAACATGGAGGCGGTTTCATCGCATAAATTTCTGGCTATAAACCACTTCTTTTCTATTTGAAGGGTGCCTTGCTCCAAACTGGAGAACTCCAGAAGGTCGCTGAGCAGGGTGAGGATATGGTCAGCCGACTGCTGGATAGAGTGGGCCTCCTTCTCGTTGCCCGTGTTGTCCATAATCTCCAGGTTGCCCATGATGGAGGTCAATGGGGTCTTGATGTCGTGCGACACCGAGAGCAGCATCTTGTGACGGCTCTCCATGATTTCTTCGGTTTTTTTCTTGGCCTCCTCGGCGTCGGCACGGGCTTTCTCAGCGGCTTTCCTTGCCCTGAATCCCTTGTTCACGTCGATGAGAATCATGATGATGAAGATGATGATGAGCAGGATGACCGCCCCAGCGATGAGGGTGGAAAGTCGCACGTTCTCCCGAATGATGTTCTCGCTCTTCTCAATCTCCACCACCGAGGTGTCGAGAATCTCCTTGTTGAGTGCCAACAACAAGTCGGCGATTTCCTCAGAGAGATGGTTGTCGTCGGTGATCAGCTCCACGGTCTTTTTCTCATATTCCTTCACCCGTTTCTTGAACTCAAGCCTCGCCTTGTCGGAGATGAGCTTCAAATCGTTGAGGATGTTGATGGAGTCCGTCACCTTTCCCAGGGTGTCCAGCCGCGTTGTGTCGGTCACCGTGTAAGACTTCAGCTTGGCATCGATTTCCGCCATGGGGTCGTAATAATAGAACTGGCGCGACAGCACGTAACTGATCTGTCCTTTGCGCATGATGAGACGCTCTACCTCCCTCAGACGCTGCTCGTTCTGCTCGCTTGGCATCAGCAGAAGCAGCGAGTCGGCGGCGTGGCTGATCTCGTTGTTCAAAGCGCCAAAACGTTTTAGGTGCTTCGGGTTATCGGAAAAGGCGAACAGGTTGGCTTCGTTTTGTGCCTCGTGGACCAGCTGCGTGAAACGGTTGGTGAGGTCGAGGGCGGTGTTCTGGGTCTTGATATTTAGCTTCTGGTTCTGCACAAACCCTTGCAGATTATAAATATAATAGAACATGGCACCGCATAACGCGATGACAAACAGGTAGGTGATGACCACCTTCCAACTCGTTCTCCTTTCGTGCTCTTTCATTATTGCAAAATTACGACTATTTCTGGAAAAATTGTATTTTTGCAAAAAAATTCCACAAGATGAAACGATTATTTTTTTTCCTGAGCCTTGTGTTGGCTTCCCTATTATGGGTTAATTCATGTGATTTTGCTGATAATCAAAAGATTAACAAAAATCAAAACTCCAAAAACGCTACCATCGCCATCCTTTCGGTCAATGATATGCACGCGGCTATCGACCCGATGCCCAAGTTCGCCGCACTGGCCGACAGTCTCAGGCAAGTCTATCCCGACCTGCTGATATTCTCGGCAGGTGACAACCGCACCGGGAATCCCATCAACGACCAATACGTGCCGGCCAACTACCCGATGGTCGCCTTAATGAATAAGGTGGGCTTCGACCTTTGTGCCGTGGGAAACCATGAGTGGGATGGTGGGGTAGAGGCCCTTCAAAGGAATATCGAGGATGCCCAATTCCCATTTCTCTGTGCGAATGTTATTGTTCCTTCGGAGGTGAAGCTTGATGTGAAGCCCTATCTGATTCTCGAGAACCAAGGTGTTAAAATTGCCGTGTTGGGTGTGGTTGAGACCCGTGCCGACGGCTTTCCGGGAGCGCATCCCGACCATTTCACCAAAATCCGTTTCAAGAGGGCAACCGATGTGATTCCTGATTACCTTTCGCTGAAAGAGCAAAGCGACGTGTTTATCCTGCTCTCCCATCTCGGCTACGAGGAAGATCTGGAAGTGGCGGAGCGTTTCCCGGTGTTCGATGCCATCATCGGCGGCCATAGTCACACTTTGGTTGAGCATCCCGCGAAACACAACGGCGTCATGGTGACCCAGGCGGGCTCTAGCCTGAAATACGCGACACTCACCTTTATCACCGTGCAAAACGGCAAGGTTGCGGATGTGCAGGCCACTACATTGAGCGTCAAGGATTTCAAAAAGAAAAACAAAGAAGTGAAGGCCATGCTCGACGAGTTTAACAACGACAAGCGTTTCAGCGAGGCCATCGCCACCGCCACCACCGATTTCGACACCCGCGAGTCGCTGGGCTGCATGATGACCGACGGCATTCGCGAAGTCTCCTGCGCCGATTTCGCCTTTGCCAACACAGGCGGACTGCGCATCGACCACCTCAAGAAAGGCCCCATCACCATCAAGGACATCTACAACATCGACCCCTTCGCCAACGAGGTCGTGGTCTTCCAGATGACCGGCAAACAACTCGAAGGCTTCATCATGGAAAGCTACAAGAAAAACGGACGCTACCCGTCCTACGTGTCAGGCATGACCTATACCGTCAACACCACCTCCGACTATTACCCCAAGTCGGTGACCATCAGACCTGACAAAGGACGGTACTCGAAAGACGCCGTCTATAAAGTGGCCATGAACAGCTATATGGCTAGCACCGTGCGTTTCGAGAGCCTCGATGACGGACAAAGCCAGTATATGACTACCGAGGAAATGGCCATTCAGTACCTTCGCAAACATAAGACTGTCTCTTATAAAGGGGCCTCCCGCACCGCTCCATGTCGATAAAAAACGAACTTTCTTGAAAGAGATAAAGGGGAATTGCTTAATTTTGCGCCCTCATTTAAGAAATAAGACTCATGAAGAAGTTTTTTGTATTTGCAGCCATGGCGCTTCTGTTGGCGGGCTGCGCAAAAAAGGAAGTGCGGCTGATTGATGCCGCCAATTTTGAGAAACAAGTGGACGGCAAGCAGGTGTCGCTTTATACCCTGCATAATGGCGACATCACCATGCAAGTCACCAACTATGGCGCCAGAGTGGTGTCACTGTGGACCCCCGACCGTCGCGGCAACTATGAGGATGTCACCCTCGGCTACGACCATATCGACAAATACCTCAACAACACCGGAGAGCGTTATCTCGGCGCCGTGGTGGGCCGCTGCGCCAACCGCATCGGCAACGCCTCCTTTACCCTGAACGATAACGTTTACCAGCTTCCCAAGAACGATGGAGAGAATACCCTCCATGGGGGCGAAATCGGTACCGACCGCGTGGTGTGGGACGTGCTGAAATCCAACGACAGTGCCATGGTGATGCGCGCCGTGCTGCCCGACGGACAGGACGGCTTCCCCGGCCAGCTCGACATCACGCTGAAATATACCCTGACCAAGCAGAATGAGTTCCGTATCGAATACCTGGCAACCACCGACAAACCCACGCTCTGCAACCTCTCCAACCACACTTTCTTCAACCTGGCTGGCGAAGGGAAGGATATCCTCAGCCAACAGCTTGAAATCAACGGCAAATGGGTGCTCTCCGTGAACGACAACCTCATCCCCGACGGCAAGTTCATCCCCGTCAAAAACACCCCCTTTGATTTCCTCACCATGCACGCCATCGGCGATAGTATCAACTCAAATCACGAGCAAATCGTAAATGGTCATGGCTACGACCACTGCTGGATCATCTCCCGCAAAACTCCCAATAAGGCCGAGCATTGCGCCACCTTGTGGGATCCCAAATCGCGCCGCAAACTCGAGGTGCTGAGCGACCAGATGGGAATGCAGTTCTACAGCGGCAACTTCTTCAAAGGCGATGCCATGGGAAAATGGGGCGGAAAACATCTCTATCGTGGTGCCGTCGCCCTCGAAACGCAAAACTTCCCCGATGCCATCAACCAAGCCAACTACGCCGTCAAACCCGTGCTGAACCCGGGCGAGACCTATAAGCATACTTGCATCTATAAGTTCTCGGTGGATGAATTATCTCAGCGTTGACGGCATCTCCAAATCCTACGGCATCAAGACCCTCTTCTCCAATGTCACTTTCGGCATCGAGAAAGGCGATAAAACGGCCCTGATCGCCTCCAATGGCTCTGGCAAGTCAACACTGCTCAAAATCCTTGTGGGGAAAGAAAGCCCCGATACCGGGACGGTCATCTTCGCCAACGATATCAAGGTGGGGTATCTTGAACAACTGCCGGTGTATCCACCCCAGTGCCGCATCTCCGACCTACTCGAGGACCTCACCGAAGAACAGCACTTGAAAGCGCGTCAGTTCCTTTCGCGGTTTGCGTTGAACGACCTCGAACAGCAGGTGGATCAACTCTCTGGCGGACAGGTGAAACGGCTTGCTCTGGCCCTGGTGCTGCTGCATGAGCCCGATTTCCTGATCCTCGACGAGCCTACCAACCACCTCGATGTGGAAATGGTGGAATGGCTGGAGAAATTCCTGTCGAAGTCCAATATCACCTTGCTCATGGTCACCCACGACCGCTATTTCCTTGACCGTGTGTGCAACAAGATCTTCGAACTGTACCAAAGTGTGGTCTATACCCATTACGGCAACTTCGATTACTATGTGGAGAAAAGCCGTGAACGTGAGGAAGTGAAACGCGCCACCGCCGAGAAGGCCTCCATGCAGCTTCGGCGCGAACTGGACTGGATCCGCGCCACCCCGCAGGCCAGGACCGGCAAGTCCAAAAGCCGTATCGACGCTTTCTATGAACTCAAGGAAAAAGCCAAATTCCAGGAACAGGAACAGTCCCTCCAGTTCGGCCTGCAAGCCCAACGCCTCGGTGGCAAGATCCTGGAGATGTACAAGGTGAACAAATCTTACGACGACGTCACTGTCCTCAAAGATTTCGACTATGTGTTCAAACGCGGCGAGCGCATTGGTCTCATCGGGAAAAACGGGGTGGGGAAGTCTTCCTTCCTCAACCTCATTACCCGTAGTATCGCTCCTGACAGTGGTAAAATCATCGTCGGCGACACCGTCACCTACGGCTATTACCGTCAGGAAGGCATCAAATTCGACGAGGACAAGACTGTCATCGACGCCATCCGCGACATCGCCGAGGTGCTGAACTACGGCAAGGACCAGGTTTATACCGCTGACCAGCTGCTGGCGCATTTCATGTTCCCCCATAAAATGCAAAGGCAACCCATCGCCCTGCTCTCCGGCGGTGAGAAGCGACGTCTCTACCTGCTTACCATCCTCGTGGCCAATCCCAATTTCCTCATCCTCGACGAGCCTACCAATGACCTCGACTTGCTGACCCTCCAAAAACTCGAGGATTTCCTGAAATCCTACAAGGGATGCCTCCTGGTGGTCTCGCACGACCGTTTCTTCATGGATCAGGTAGTTGACCAACTGTTTGTGTTCCAAGGTGATGGCAAGGTGAAAGGCTTCATGGGCAACTATTCTCAATACAAGGACTACCTCAAAGAGAAGGAAGCCGTGGAACGCGCATCCTCGTCGCCACAGAAAACGGTGGAAAAGGAGAAACCGAAAACCTTGCGCGAGAAAAAGAAACGCTCCTTCAAAGAAGACCGCGAGTTCGAACAGCTCACACGGGAAATCGCCACTTTGGAAGAAGAGAAACAAACTATCACCGAGGCACTCAATGCCGAGTCGGACTATCAAAAGCTGCAGCAGATGGGCAACCGCCTGCAAGAAATCAAAGACCTTCTCGACGAGAAGGAGCTTCGTTGGCTCGAATTGGACGAGTGGTCTTAATTCTTTGCTGAAGCTTCCAAAGAAACCCTTGAAATTACCGTTGAGGTGTCGGTTTTTGTATTACCTTTGCACCTTTAAAAATATAGGCTTTTGAAATGAGACTCATTTGTGTTCGTATTTGTGCTGTCGTCATGGGTTTTTGTGCCACGTTCACGACAGTCCAAGCCCAGGAGACCGCCTCCGGCAATACCACTTACCAGGTTACTTTGGAACAGGCGTTGCAAATCGCCCTCGCGGAGAGCAACACCATCAAGATTGCCGACATGACCATCGAGAAAAGCGGTTACGCCAAAAAGGGAAGCTATGCCTCCCTGTATCCAAACATTAACGTGTCAAGCTCGTACCAGCGCACCCTGCTGAAGCAGGTCATGGTGATGGACATGGGCGGCCAACCCATGGAGATCAAGGTGGGCCGCGACAACAACATCAGTGCCTCGGCTTCCGCCAGTATGCCGCTGGTGAACGTCCAACTGTGGGAAAGCCTGAAACTCTCCGCCCTCGATGTGGAACTGGCCGTGGAACAGGCCCGCGCCTCCAAAGTGTCGATGATCTCCCAGGTCAAGCAAGCCTTCTACGCCGTGCTCCTCGCCAAAGAGTCACTTGAGGTGATGACCCAGGTATATGAAAACGCCCAGGCCAACTATCAAAAGACCCTCGACCGCTTCAACGTGGGCAAGGCCTCCGAGTTGGAGAAACTGCGCGCCCAGGTCAACGTGATGAACACGGAACCCAATGTGTCAAGCGCCCAAAATGCCGTGATGCTTGCCACCTGGCAACTCAAAGCCGTGATGGGCATGAACCTCGATGTGGATCTCGAGGCGGTGGGAAACCTGAACGACTATACCGACGCCCTCCTGACCCCCTACGCCAGCGAAGACGACCTCTCCAATAACAGCTCTTTGCTGCAATTCGACATCCAAGACCGGATGCTCGAATCCACCCTCCGGATGCAAAAGAAACAATACCTTCCCACCCTCGCTGCCAGCATCAACTACAACTACAGCGCCATGGGCGACGAAAGCCTGCGCTGGTTCCCCTCCTCAACCGCCGCGGTGAGCCTCAACATCCCGGTGTTCGACGGGTTCCAAAAACACTACAGCATCAAACAAAGCAAAATCAACAGGGACATGCTCGCCGTGCAACGTGAGGATACTGAGCGACAGATCCGCATCGCCATGAAAAACTACAACGACCGCATCGCCCTCTGTGTGAAAAACTATACCGCCGCCCATTCCACCGTGGAGGTCGCACAGAAGAGCTACCAAATCTCCGAGAAGATGTATGAGGTCGGCAAAGCCACCCTCGTGGAACTCAACGACGCCCAACTCGCCTTGCAACAAGCCCAACTTACCCAAGCCCAGGCCATCTATGAGTTCATGGTGGCCCGCGCTTCTCTCGACGAACTCATTGGAAAAGAATAAAAAACTGTAAATACCGTCATGAATCATTTTAGGATTACCTTCATCGCGCTCACCGTAGCCCTTCTGCTTGCGAGCTGTGGCTCCAAAAACGGCAACAACACCGCTAACAATACTGCCAACAGCGCTGCTCCGGCCCAACAGGCCGCTCCCGTGGTCAGCGTGACTGCCGTCCACGCAGAAGATGTGGACATCACCAACACCTTCACCTCCAACATCGAGCCTTTTGCCACTAACAACATTGTCTCACAAACCTCAGAACGCATCGTGAGCATCCTCGTGGAAGTGGGCGATAAGGTACGCAAAGGCCAACTGCTCGCCAAGATGAACGACGTGAACCTCACCAAAGCCCGTATGCAACTCGTCAACGACTCCACGGAGTTCAACCGACTGACGGAACTCCATAAAATTGGCGCCGTCGCCCAAGCGGACTACGACCTTGCCAAACTCTCCCTCGAGATCTCCAAAAAGACCTATAGCAACTTGATGGAAAACACCATGCTCCGTAGCCCCATCAATGGTGTGGTGACTGCCCGCAACTACGACAAGGGCGACATGTACTCCAACATGGGCCAACCCATCTTCGTGGTGGAGCAAATCACCCCCGTCAAAATGATTATCAATGTCTCTGAATCCCTTATCAGCCAAATTCATAAAGGTATGGAATTCGATATTACCGTTGAATCATATCCTAATGAAACTTTTAAGGGGAAAATCAATCTCATCTATCCTACGGTGAATGCCAACACCCACACCTTCCCCGTGGAGGTCATCTGCCAGAACACTGACCAACGGCTGCGTCCAGGAATGTTCGCCCGCGTGATCGCCAACTTCGGCACCAACCACCACGTGGTGGTACCCGATGTCGCTGTGGTGAAACAGTCGGGATCGGGCGAGTATTTCGTGTATGTGTTGCGCCCCGATAACACGGTGAAATACCAGTTGGTGGAACTTGGTAAGCGTCTCGGCGAGAAATATGAGATTATCAACGGCTTGAACGAAGGCGACCAAGTCGTTGTCGAAGGCCAAGCCCGACTCAAGGACGGTGTTGCCGTTACCCTGAAAAACTAACTTCTTACTTCTATCTTCTTACTTCTCAAAAAAATGAGCTTACAAAGAAAAGCAGTCAATAATCCGGTGACGACGGCCCTGGTGTTCATCGCCATCGCTATCTTCGGTATCTATTCCCTGATGAATATCTCCATCAACCGTTTCCCCGACATGGAGACCAACTTCATTATGGTGATGACCTCTTATCCAGGTGCCAGCGCTGTGGATATCGAAACCAACCTATCCAAGCCGCTTGAAAACTCCCTCAACGCCGTGCCTGACCTCAAGCACCTCTCATCCACTTCCCGTGAGAACACTTCGGTGATCTCGTTGGAATTCGAGAGCGGCATCGACATTGAGGAAGCCACCAATAACGTGCGCGACAAGTTGGACATGGTGCGGAACTACCTTCCCGACGGAGCCACTAACCCCGTCCTTTTCAAGTTCAATGCGGAGGATATGCCCATCATGCTCTTGAGTGTGACCGCCAAGGAAAGCCTTCCCGCGTTGGAGAAAATCATCGAGGACCGTATCACCACCCCGCTGGCTCGTGTGAGTGGGGTAGGTACAGTCTCCGCCAGCGGCGCCCCCAAACGTGAGATTCAGGTTTATGTCGATCCCAATAAGCTGGAAGCATACGGCCTGACCATCGAATCGCTCTCCGCCACCTTGATGAACGAGAACCGTAACATCCCGGCTGGTTATATCGACATTGGTTCGCATACCTACAACCTGCGTGTGCAGAAGGAGTTTGGCGCCGCCAAAGAGATGGAGGAGGTCGTTGTGGGCTCCTTCAACGCCGCTCCCATCTATCTGCGTGATGTGGCCCGCGTGATTGATGGTCCCGAGGAACGCTCGCAGGAGTCCTATAGCAACGGTGTGCAAGGTGCCACCATCACCATCCAGAAACAAACCGATGCCAATGCCGTCAACGTGATCAAAGGCGTGAAGGAACAACTCGCCAAAATCGAGAAAACCCTTCCTTCCGACGTGAAAGTCACTATCATCGTGGATGGCTCCACCGATATCATCAACACCATCACCAGCCTCGAACACACCATCTTCATCACCTTCCTGCTGGTTATGCTCGTGGTGTTCGTGTTCCTGGGCCGCTGGCGTGCCACCCTCATCATCGTCCTTGCCATCCCCATCTCGCTGTTGGCCTCTTTGATTTATCTGTTCGCCACCGGCAATACTCTGAACATCATCTCCATGTCGGCACTCTCCATTGCCATCGGTATGGTCGTGGATGATGCCATCGTGGTGTTGGAGAACATCACCACGCATATCGAGAAAGGGGAGAAGCCCAAGGAAGCCGCCGTCCATGCCACCCAGGAGGTGTCGCTTTCGGTCATCGCCTCCACACTTACCATGTTGGCCGTGTTCCTGCCCCTCACCATGATTAAAGGTATGACTGGCGTGATGTTCCGCCAGCTGGGTTGGATCGTCTCCATCATCATGATCGTTTCCACCTGCGGCGCTTTGACGCTGGTGCCGATGATGTGCTCCAAGATGCTCGTGATGAACCCCCACCAAAGCAAGTTCCACAAAGCGATTTTCGTACCTATTAATAAAGCACTCGACGCCATCAGCAACGGCTATGCCCGCCTGATCAACTGGGCGGTCAACCACCGCAAGCTGGTCATCATCGGCATGTTGTTAATCTTTGTGCTCTCCGTGGCCTTGTTCGCCCCGAACCTGAAAACCGAGATGATGCCCAAGTCCGACTCGGAGCGTATCTCCATCACCATCGAGCTGCCTACGGGTACCGGACAGAACGTCACCAGCGTTTTTGCCAAAAGCCTTGCGGAGGAGTTCATGGCCATCCCTGAAGTCAAGATTTGCAATTTCAGCTTCGGCCAGGCCGACTCCGACAACGCCTTCGCTTCCATGCGTAACAACGGTACGCACATCATCTCCTACAACTTGAGAATCGGTACCAAGACGGAACGCCGCAAGGCCGGGTTGCGCTCTTCCACCGAAGTGGCTGACGAAATCCGTGGACGGTTGAACGCCATGCCCGAAATCAAGAAAGCCAATGTCAACGAAGGCGGCGGCGGCATGGGCGGCATGAGCACCGTCCAGGTTGAGGTCTATGGCTACGATTTCCAAAAGACCGACCAAATCGCCAATGAGCTGGCCCAAAAGCTCCGCGACCGCGGCATCAAACAGGTGATTGTGGGCCGTGACGACTATATCCCCGAATACCAAATTGACTTTGACCGTGAGAAACTGGCGCTGAACGGCCTGAACAGCACTACGGCGGCCTCTTACGTGAAAAACAGGATCAGTGGTTCGGTGACTTCCTACTATCGTGAGGAAGGCGACGAGTATGATATTCGCGTCCGTTACGCCCCTGAGTTCCGTACCAGTGTCGAGGATATCGAAGACATCAAAATCTATAATGGCTATGGCCAGGCCATCCGCGTGGGTGACCTCGGCAAGGTGGTGGAAGCCTTGACCCCGCCCAACATCCAACGCAAAGACCGTGAACGTATGGTCAGTGTCACTGCTGTTGTCGGCAAAGGCCAAGTGCTTAGCGATGTGGTCAAGATGGCCGAGGAAGTCATCGAAGACACTCAAATCCCTTCCGAGATCATGACCAAGATCGCCGGCGACTATGAGAGCCAACAGGAGATGTTTGGCGACATGCTGGTGCTCCTTATTTTGATTATCATCTTGGTTTATATTGTGATGGCCGCCCAGTTCGAGAACCTGATGAAACCTTTCGTCATCATGTTCTCTGTGCCTTTCACCTTCACGGGTGTATTGCTTGGCTTATGGCTCAACAATGTTGCCCTGGGGGTCATGGCCTTCGTCGGTATCCTCATCCTGATGGGTATCGTGGTGAAGAACGGCATTGTCTTGATCGACTACACCACACTTCTTGAAGAACGTGGCGTGGAGGTCAAGGAAGCCACCGTCAGAGCCGCCCGTTCCCGTCTGCGTCCTATCTTGATGACCACCCTGACCACCGTTCTTGGCATGATTCCTATGGCCATCGGCAGGGGAGAAGGTGCCGAGATGTGGAACGGACTGGGTATCACGGTGGCCTGGGGTCTCTCGATCTCCACCTTAATCACCTTATTATTAATACCGGCTCTGTATTGCTCCCTTGAGACCCGTGCGGTTCGCCGCAAACAACGCAAGGCCGAAAAGGCGTTGACCGCCACTGAGAATATTAGATAAAAGTTATGAAAGCGATATTTGTGACCTACAATCAGGCCTATTATGACGACATCACGGCCATCTTGAACGCCAATGGTGTGAAAGGCTATACTGAATGGGATGAGATTAAAGGGCATGGCAGTGTGAAAGGGGAGCCTCACCTGGGCTCCCACGCCTGGCCTACCTTGAACAACGCCATCATTTCCTTTGTGGAAGATGACAGGGTAGAAGGGATTTTGAAGAACCTTCGTGAAAAGGATGAGAAGGCTCCCGAGCTGGGCTTGAGGGCCTTTGTTTGGGGCATTGAGCAGATGATATGACATTTTTTTTCATTTTTTTTGAATACATTGTTTTTTATTGCTATATTTGCCTCGTTATATAACTACTTGTATTCATTATCATTAAATTGTGTTCTCATGGGAAAATTTGTTATTACACTCAGAAAAAACGGTGAGTTTATGTTTAATCTGAAGGCCACCAATGGCCAGACCATCCTCACCAGTGAAGGTTATACCACCAGAGCTGCCTGCCTGAACGGTATTGAATCCGTCAAGAAAAACAGCGTGGTGGATGCCCGTTTCGAGAAAAAGGTGGCTGCCAATGGCAAGCCGTTCTTCAATCTGAAGGCTGCCAACGGTCAGATTATTGGTTCGAGCCAGATGTACGTCAACGAGAAAAACATGCTCAATGGTGTTGCTTCTGTGATGAAGAACGCGCCCGATGCACCGATTGTTGATATGACTATCGAGTGATTTTCGTTGAAAAATCTTTGGAGAGACGGCGCTTGCGCCGTCTCTTTTTTTTTGGTGCGCTCTTGACCTCACCCCCGGCCCCTCTCCGTGGCGGAGAGGGGGGAATAGCACCTAACTCCGGCCCCGAAATCCCCCCGCTCAGTGACGAAGAGGAGGGGGAAGTGCCGCCCGGGGCTGCTCTTTGGCCCCATCCTCGGCCCCGAAATCCCCCCTCTCCGCGACGAAGAGGAGGGGGAAAGCGTCGCCCAGGGCTGCTCTCTGGCCCCATCCTCGGCCCCGAAATCCCCCCTCTCAGCGACGGAGAGGAGGGGGAAAGCGTCGCCCGGAGCTGCTCTTTGGCCCCATCCCCGGCCCCGAAATCCCCCCTCTCCGCCACGGAGAGGGGCCGGGGGTGAGGTCCCACACAAAAAAATGGTTTTGCAACCCGCTGATAGTCAGCGATTATAAAAATTTTTGAAAAAAAAGTGAAAAAAAGCTTGCCAGTAACAAAAAAAGCTGTAATTTTGCAGCCGTTTTCGACCGGTAAACATGAGGTTATGAAGGGAGCGTCGGGGACAGTTCTTTGAAAGGTTGA
>CACZQL010000094.1 GCA_902783365.1 uncultured Bacteroidia bacterium
AAGGCTTCTTTCGCCAATTCGTCGGATTGGATTGCCATCACTTCAAGCAACCTCGTTTATAGTGGAAGCGTGACATTCACGGCAGGTGCATGGACAACAATTACATTCACTACGCCTTTTGCCTATGACGGTTCAAATCTTGCCGTCATTGTTGACGACAATACTGGCAGTTATAGTTCTGGATTGAGTTGCCGTATTTATACTGCATCTTCCACTCAAAGCATTTACAGCCGTCGCGACAATAACAACATTGATCCATCCGATCCTATCAATGGTACTCCCGTCATGACCAAAAACCAAATCAAGTTAGACATCGAGTTTGCCTCTGAAACCTGCGCCAAGCCCAAAAACCTCAACGCCACCAACATCACAGCACACGCAGCCACGCTAACTTGGACTGCTGGCGCCGAAGGCCAAAGCAACTGGGAAGTCTTTGTGACCACAGACGCCACGATGGTTCCCGATGAAAACACTACACCTACCTATCAAGTCACGGAATGTAGCAAATCCTTGAGCAATCTGGCCACACAAACCACCTATTATGCGTATGTCCGCTCCGCTTGCGGCGGTTCTGACGGCAACAGCAAATGGGCAAAAAAAGTATTTACCACCACCCGCGAAGCCTTGACCGTGGATGCGAGCCACCCCTACTCACAAGACTTTGAGACCAACAACGACTGGGGCTTCGCCAACGGCACCCTCACCAACCAATGGTGCTGGGGCAGCGCGGTCAACAACGGAGGTACAAAATCCATGTATGTTTCCAAAGACGGTGGAACAACATACGAATATGCACACGGCAATACGGCCATTTATGCCTCCAAACTGTTCAACTTTGCCCAAGGCACCTACACCTTCTTCTTCGATTGGAACACAAAAGGAGAAAGCACCTACGACTACCTTCGCGTGGCCCTGGCGCCTGGCGACGTTTAATATACAGCTGGAACCAATTTGTATTCTGGAGTTGGCACCAACACGCTACCTGACAATTGGATAGCCCTTGATGGCGGAAGCAAACTCAATTTGAGCGATGGATGGCAAACCAAGACAACCGAAGCCTCTATCTCGGGAACTTACACAATGGTCTATATTTGGCGCAACGACGGCAGTGGAGGTAACCAACCTCCTGCGGCCATCGACAACATCAGCATCAGCTACATGAGCTGCCCGAGACCTACCAGTTTGACCGCCAGCAACATTACAGGCCGCACGGCTACCCTCTCCTGGACTGAAAACGGCACTGCCACCAACTGGGTGCTGCAATATGCCACCAACAATGGCTTCACTGAGAATCTCGTGGAAACCAATGTCAGCGGCACGGCTTCAAAAGACCTTTCGGGTCTTTCGCCCGAAACCAAGTATTACGCTCGCGTGAAATCCGTGCTCGGCAACGAAGAAAGCTCATGGAGCGACGTGAAGGACTTCACCACCACAGCCACTTGTGAAAAGCCTACCAACTGGAAATATACCCCCTACTCCGCCACGGCTTATTCCGGAGGCGTGGAATGGGAAGGCAATGCCAACGGATACAATATAGCTTACAGACCAACTACTGACTTTGACCCCTCGAATGAAACACTGCAAGACGTTACCCGCATTACGCTTGGAAGCGTAAACGCCTACACTTTGCAAAACCTGACTCCCGAAACTAAATACTATGTTTATATTCAAGCCGACTGCGGTGCAGAAGATGGCACTAGTTCTTGGAGTAATCGGGTGTTTTTCACCACCGAAGCGACCTGTCGTGTGCCTTCTGGATTATCCACAACGGCCACCAGTACGACCATCACCCTCAGCTGGACAGCAGGCGCCGAAGGCCAAGACGCTTGGGACATCCGCTACAAAAAGAGTACTGATAGCGACTACACCTATATTCACCTTGACAACCACCCCGCAACAAGCTATACGATCACAGACCTCAGTCCTGTCACCACCTATAGTGTGAATGTGCGTGCCTGGTGCGATGAAGACGACCAAAGCAAATGGGGGGCCAGCAGTGCCAACCAAAACTACGACCAGTCTGTCACCACTGAATGCGCTGCCTTAACGTTGCCTTACACCTGCGATTTTGAAGGGGCTGTGGAAACAACGGGACACTACTCCAGCTATCCCATGCCCAAATGTTGGAATCGAATTGAAATGCAATATGGCAGCTATTCCTATTCTTATTATCCATACGTTTTCAATAATAGTTCAGATGCTCACAGCGGCACTAAGAGTTTGCGTATGTATAGAACGCCCAATTCAGCAAACGAGACCGCCATTTTGCCTGAAATAGACGAAGCGTATGAGATGAATAACCTCCAAATCAAGTTTTGGGCTAAAGCCGGTTCATCCAATAACACTCTTTCTGTTGGCATCATGGAAAACGATGTGTTTGCAGAAGTGCAAATAGTGGAAGGAATCTCAACCACGTATGCAGAATACACAGTCCTGTTGGCCAATTATACGGGAAGCGGAAGGAACATTGCCATCAAGTGCGGTTCATCATCAAGCTATCTCTATTATTACATTGACGACATCCTGGTGGAAGAAATACCTTCATGCTTTATCCCAACTGGTTTTGACAACACGGCTGTTGATGTCAACACGGCTACATTCGTTTGGCAGGCAGGCAATAACGAAACCGCCTGGAACCTGCAATACAAGAAAGCCTCCGACAGCAACTGGAGCGAAACGATTGCCATTGACGAGACCACTTACACGCTGACTGGACTTCAACGCGCCACCGTGTATGAAGCCCGCGTGCAAGCCATCTGCGCTACCGACGACCAAAGCGACTGGACCGGGCCCATCAGCTTCACCACCGAATGCGGCATTTGGCCCATCGATGCCCAGCACCCACTCATGGAAGATTTCGACGACATGGAAGCTTCCGATTTCCCGCCCATCTGCTGGGATAAGTTCAACCACGAAATGAATAGCTACTCCTATTGGTATTTGAACGCCAACAACGGATTAAACTCCCCAGCCGCCTACAGCTCTTGGAACGAAGGCTATGCCTTCCTGGTCATGCCCAAGATGCACATCGATGGCAAAGCCATCCTGTCGTTCGACTATCTCATCGGTTCGGGCAACTACAACGAGAGTTGCGCTGTGGTCGTCTCCACCGGCGAAATGACCTTCACCGACTTCAGTCAAACCATCTGGACTGCCGACGGAAACAACCTCCCCTCAGGCAAGGCCAACGCCACAGTTTCTTTGTCGGGCTTTGACGACCACGACATCTATATCGCGTTCAAATACAAAGGCTCAGGCACCAGTGGCTGCACCTGGTACATCGACAACGTACAACTTTATGTGAACACCATACATAGTTCCACCCTCGTCCAAGGCTGGAACTGGTGGGCCCCCACAGTACAATGCACCCTCTCCCAACTTGAGGACGCCCTTGAAGGCAACGGGCTGACCATCAAGGCGGCAGATGCCACCTACAGCTACAGCAACGGAGCATGGAGTGGCACCAACAGCGACCTCATCCCTGGTCAGATGTACCGCATCCAGACCTCGGAAGCCTGCACGCTGACGCTGTCGGGCCTCATGCCCACCTCGGTCAGCGTCACCCTCAACCCGGGTTACAACCAGTTCGGCTACACAGGCAACGCCACCACCGCCATCGCCGAAGCGTTCGGCAACGGCTTCACCCCTACCGCGGGCGACAAGGTGGTCTCCCAAAACGGAGGCTTCGCCATCTATAACGGCACCGCCTGGGAAGGCACCCTCGCCACACTCGTCCCCGGACAGGGTTATGTTTATGTCGCAAAAGGAAACACCGCTCAAACGGTGAATTGGACCAAAGAATAAAAAATGTGAAAAACCACCACTTACGGGATTGTCATTGGGCAGCTTTGCTGCCCAATGCAAACTCGTAAAACTTGCGGCGCAAGGCCTTGCTGATTCTCTTCGTCTCGAAAGTCCCTGTGGACAGGTCACATGAATACAAAGTCTGAATCTGCGAAAGGAAGAGCCTGTCGTAACCGACTTGTTGCCAAGCCTGCCGCTCCATCATGTAAACGACAATCTGTTCCACCTGCAAGGGATCCAAGTCATCCTTGGTGAAGACAAACAGTCCGAACTCCCCGTAAGAACCATAGAAACCATTGTTCACCTTGTTCATCTTGCTCTCCAGGATGCGCTTCATGGGCAAAGCCAGCGACCAGTAATCGTATTCGTTGGGACCGATGAGGTCGTCGTCGGCCAAACCGTAGGCGTAACCGCTTTGGGCAATTCTGAGCGATTCTTCGGGGCTGACCTCCACCACGGGATGGCCTGCCATTTCGTTCACCAAGGCATTGGCCACGTTCTTGCTCTCGCGGATCGCCCTCGTCACCTCCACCCCGATACCATGCTCATTATCCTGAAGGTCAGGACGGTCGCAGTTGACCAGATGGGCATAATGCTCCCCCAAAAGCGTAGCCAGGGTCACCATGGCGTAACGCTCAAAGAAACAGGTATCGAATTTAGGGCTTAGGCTTTCCATGGCAATCAGATGCTTTTCTTGTAGGCGCGGCGACGCATAAACGGCACCGTCTTGTATTCTCCGAAGAGGTTCTGCACCTTGTAGTTCTCCTCCAGTTGGGGATTCAAGATCACCTTGTCGATGCCCCTGCGGATGCAATTCTCATGCAAGTACTTGAACAGCAGCACCGGCACGCCATAGCCTTGGTACTTGGGCAACACTCCGATCATCAGCGCTTCCAGGGTGTCGTTGACTTTCAAGGCCTTCAGGACATGCAGGAAGCCAAAAGGAAGCAGGCGTCCATTGGCTTTTTTCACCGCCTTGGAGAGCGATGGCACACAGAACACGAAGCCAACAGGTTCGTCATCGGCATTCACGGCCACCGCCACGAAATCTTTGTCGAGGATGGGCACGTAGGTGCTGAGATACGATTCAATCTGTCGGTCCGTCAAAGGCGAGAATCCGTGCAGGGGGGCAAACGACTCGTTATACATGTGGAAGATGGCCATGCCATAGCGGTTGGAGAGCTCTTTGATGCTCTTGGGCCTGACCACATGCACGTCGAACCGTTCCTCCACGAGATGGGCGAACTTGAACATCGGGGGCATCTCCTTTTCGAGCATCAGCACACTTTGGGTCCAGTCCACGTCCTTCACGTAGCCCAGCTTTTGCAACATGGTGTCGTAATAGGGATAGTTGTACAGGCAGGTAAAGGGGCTCAGATGCTCGTAGCCCTCCACCAACAGGCCTTCCTTGTCCATGTCGGTAAATCCCCAAGGCCCGTGGATCTCAGTGCGTCCACGTTCTTTGCCCCAGGCGGCCACGGTGTCCAACAGGGCTTTCAGCACCTCTTCGTCCTCGATGAAGTCGAGCCAGCCGAAACGGACGATCTTCTTGTCGTCGTCGGCCTTGTGGTTGACGATGGCGGCTACCCTGCCCACGACCTCGTCGCCGCGGTAAGCCAGGAAACAGTCGGCCTCGCAAAACTCGTAGGCACCGTTTTTGGCGGGATTGAAAGCATCGTATTCATCCCCTTCCAGGGCAGGAACCCAGTTCTCACACCCTTTATATAGTTTCAACGGATATTGCACGAAAGCACGTAGCTGCTTCTTGTCTTCAACTTTTACGATATTCACTGCCATAGCTTCATATTGAATGATAATCGGCTGCGAAAATAGCAAAAAATAGTTTTCAAACATCCAAAAAGTATGTATCTTTGCGGATTGGAACCCAGATTTGAAAAAAAATGAACATCACAGAACAAGACCGGGAATACATGCGCGAGGCCATACGTCTGGCTGATGAGAGTGTTAGGAACGGAGGCGGTCCCTTTGGCGCCGTCATCGTGAAAGACGGAGAAATCGTGGCCGGTTGCTCCAACAGTGTCACCCTTCACAACGACCCCACCGCCCACGCCGAGGTGAGCACCATCAGGGAGGCTTGCCGCAAGCTGGGCACCTTCGACCTCTCGGGATGCGTGATCTACACCTCTTGCGAGCCATGCCCGATGTGCCTCGGCGCCATCTACTGGGCCCGCATCGACCGCATCTATTACGGCAACAACCGCAACGACGCCGCTGCCATCGGCTTTGCCGACAACTTCATCTACGAGGAGCTCGAAAGGCCCCTTGAGCAACGCACCGTACCGATCATCCCCCTGCTCCGCGACGAAGCGCTTTCCTCGTTCCGCCTTTGGGAGGAAAACACGGAAAGAATCGACTATTGACCCCTGCTGAACCCTCTTATGAGAAGCCATACCCTTACCTTATTAATAGCTTTCCTCCTCACCGGGACTTCGCTTTGCGGACAGGTGGAGCGGCCCAAGCACGCCATCATCAAGAAGCTTCCCGACCCCTCCGGCTTCGTCAACGTCACCGACATCATCCCTGACGCCATCCTCGAAATCAGGTATTTCAGCACCTTTAACTTCGTCGGCACCCGCATCGACGGTTACCTGGAGCCCACCGCCCTCCTCACCAAGGAAGCCGCCGCCGCCCTCAAAGCCGTGAGCGACGAGCTGAAAGCCAAAGGCTACCGGCTGAAGATCTTCGACGCCTACAGGCCCCAAAAGGCCGTGGATCACTTCGTGAGATGGGCCAACGACCTCAACGACACGTTGATGAAAAGCTACTTCTATCCCGACCTCGACAAAAGCGAGATCTTCCCGAAGGAATACCTCGCCAGGAAAAGCGGCCACAGCCGAGGCTCCACCGTCGATCTCACCCTCTTCGACATGAACACCCAAAAAGAAGTCGATATGGGCGGCACCTTCGACTTCCTCGGCCGCATCTCCCACGCCAACAACAAGAAAGACATCACCCCGGAACAATACCAAAACCGCATGATGCTCCGTGAGGCAATGCTCCGCCACGGATTCAGGGGCGCGGGCAACGAATGGTGGCATTTCACCTTGAACAACGAGCCCTACCCCCACACCTATTTCAACTTCCCAGTACACACCCTTCAATAACACCTACCACCATGAAAAAAATCGTTCGCATCGTATGGATCGGCCTGCTGAGCGGGATGGCGTTTCTGGTGGCTTGCACCAGCCAAAACCGCCTGACCCGAGCACAGAGAAACGAGCTCCAGAAAGAGCGCGAAGCCGTCACCCAGCAAATCGACAGCCTAAGAAGCATGGCCGCAAGGACCAGCGACGCCAAAGAGACCTTCCGCCTACGCAACGAGGAACTGAAACTCCGCGACCGCCTCGGCATCATCGCCGACCAGTTGAAAGACACTGACGCTTTCGTCCTGAACATGGAAAAGATCGACGCCATCCAACAGGAAATGGACTCGCTGCAAAGGGTCATCGATCATGGAAACATACCCCCCTGCGTCTATGGCCCGCCAAGATAACACCCGCCTCGACTTCAAGAAGAAGCTGATGCTGGAAATCAACCACATCACCCTGGAGAACCGCATCGACGAGCACGAGTTGCATCAGCTGTTTTGGGAATGCACCCTGCGCTGCAACCTCCACTGCCGCCACTGCGGAAGCGACTGCCGTACCCTCTCCGAACGGGACGACATGCCGTTGGAGGACTTCCTGAAGGTGTTAGACGAAATCAAGCTCCACCAGGACCCCGGCAAGGTGATGGTCATCACCACCGGTGGCGAGCCCATGATGCGCCGCGACCTGGCCCTGTGCGGCAAGGAGATCTCCCAAAGAGGCTTCGTGTGGGGCATGGTGTCGAACGGCATGACCCTCACCCCAACCAGACTCAACGAGTTTGTGGACAACGGCCTCCAGTCCATCGCCGTCAGCTTCGACGGCTTCGAGGACGACCACAACTGGATGCGGGGCAACCCCACAAGCTACAAGAACGTGCTGGTGGCCGTGGAGGGCTTGAAGCAACATCCCAGCCTCACCTGGGACGTCATCACCTGTGTCAACCAGCGCAACATCCACTACCTGCCCCAGTTCCGCGAATTCCTCATCTCCCTGGGCATCAGGCGATGGCGGCTTTTCACCGTGTTCCCTTTCGGACGCGCCGCCCATGACCCCGAGCTGAAGCTCTCCAACGAGCAGTTTGTGGAGATGCTGGAATTCATCAAGCAGACCCGCCTTCAAGGCCGCATCCGCGCTGACTATGGCTGCGACGGCTTCTTAGGTCCCTACGAGGGCGAGGTGCGCAACCACTATTACTCATGCAGTGCGGGCATCAACGTGGCCTCCGTCCTCGCCGACGGTGCCATCTCGGGATGCCTCAGCATCCGCAGCGACTACCACCAAGGCAACATCTACCATGACAGTTTTTGGGAAGTCTGGCAAAACAAGTTCCAGGTGTATCGCGACCGCCGATGGATGAAAACCGACCAATGCGCCGACTGCAAGATGTGGCGCTATTGCCAGGGCAACGGCTTCCACCTGCGGGACGGAGACGGCAAACTCACCGTTTGCCAATACAACATGATCCAAAACGCTCATTAAAACCGATCCAACGGACCGAATTGGCGTCCGGTCAGCAAGGCCCAGACGGCTTTCAACCGGTATTTCAATTGATTGCCAGGCACTTGATCAGACTCAGTTTCAGGGTTCCCTGCAGTGAAATCCTCCCCGAGACGGGTCAGCTGTTTCCGAAGCACGGAGTTGGGAAAACCCCACTTCAACAGAAACTGGATATGGCCATCATTACGACGGATACGATGGGTACTTTTCGTCTCAAAATGATACACCCGGCAGGCCGAGAGACCTTTGAAATGCCTCACTCCCACCTTCCAAAGCTTGGCCGTGAGGTCGGGGTCGCTGTACATCCCGGGAGAGTATTCGATGCTATAGCCTCCCACCAAATCCCACACGTCGCGATGCAGGAGGTTGGGCGGCCAGGTGGCGCCACGCCAGTCGTTCTTGGGAAAACTCATGTATTCCCGCAACAGCCGTTCCTCCTCAAAAGTCGCCACACTGTCGCCGAAATTGGCCACAATGCCCACATCCAAGGCATTGTGCGGCTGGATCATGGTACCGGAGAGAAAGAATTTTTCATCCGGAAGGGATGAGACCTCCTCGGCCAAAGCCAGGTCCCAGCCCGGCAACACATACATGTCGTCGTTGAGGTAGAAAAGGTAGTCGGTAAGCACCTTCGACCGCATCCTGTTGCAGGCCATGCAGACCCCGATGTTGGTTTCAGAATACGTATAATCAAGACCTTGACGCTTCACCCAATCCAAAGTGCCGTCGGTGCCCTCGTTCACATGGACGATGATCTGGTGGTCGAAAGCCGAATGCTTGCGGATGCTCTCCACGCAAAGCTTCAGGTAAGGGAGATTGTTCCAAGTGGGAATAATGATGGAAAAACGCATGACGATTTGACTTGACTATGCAAATGTAACAAATTAATTCTTATATTTGCCGTTTGATAATGTGAAATTCAATCCGGGCTTATGAAAAGCACTTACAAAATATTCAAGGAAAGCATCAAAACCATCACCGACTACTATCTGTTGTTAGTCGAGGAAACCAAGTCGCAGCGTTTGGTGGGCAGCACCAACGAGTGGGTCTTGGACAACTACTACATGATCAGCGAGCAGGAGAAGGTCCTTCGTATCGACCTGCAAAGCAAGGACTTCAGGAAACTGGAGGGCGAGCGGATGCGGCGTTTGGAGAAGGTCCTGATGGATTTTCTGACACGTTACCATCACCAGATTGACAAGAACTTGCTTTTCAACTACCTCATGGAGGTGCAGAAGGAGCAACAGTATTATTTCTCTTACCCCGAGGTGTGTGCGTTGCTTCCCAAGATGAAATGCATCTTACTAAAGGAGTTGGCCGACCTTTGCCAGCAGTTGAAGGACAGTCACGCCTACCACTACTCCCCCACCGACAAGTCGCTGGCCGACATGGAGAAGCTTGACGAGGCCGCCCAGCAGAACCTGATGATGATGAACCTCTTCAACTCCCTGCGGAAGATGACCAAGCTTCCCGTCTCGGAGGTCATCGACGGCGTGAGCTACTCCGAGCGCGCCCTCAAGGCGGAGAAGGCCGACATGTACGACCAGATGTACGACCGCACGAAGGACGACTACCGGGCCAAGATCGCGCGCCTCACCAAGAAGAGCGGCAAGAGCGAATACGAGCTGGTGAAAGAGCTGGTGGAGAAGGCCGACGCCAAAGGCGAGCATGTGGGATGGCAGCTCTTCCCGCCCAAGAACTGGCACAGCAGGTCGGTGTGGTACATCACCATTGTCACCGTCGTCACATTAGCCCTGGCCTTCGGCTTCGCCTACCTGGCCACCGGCATCGGACGGTCGTGGCAGACCAGCTATTGGCTCACCGCCATCCTCACCCTGCTGATGGCCGTGCCGATGAGCCAAATCGTCATCGACTTGTTCAACCAGTTGCTTTTCAGGATTCACAAACCCGTCAACACCTTCAAGCTCAAATTCAAGGACGGCCTGATTCCCAAGGAATACGCCACTATGGTTATCATGCCCACCATCTTGAAAAACAAGGCCAAGACCGTGGAGCTGCTGGAGCAGTTGGAGGTGTATTACCTCTCCAACATCAACCGGGCCAGCGAGGGCCAGCGTTTGGAGAGCCGTCCGCAAAACCTCTACTACACCTTGATTGGCGACGCCGCCGCGGGTCCCAACGAGGACATGCCCTGGGACCAAGAGGTGGTGGATGCCGGTCTTGCCAAGGTGAAGGAGCTCAACAAGAAATACGGCGCCCATATCTTCAACTTCGTGTATCGTCGCCGTGCCTACAGCGAGGGTGAGGAATGCTGGCTTGGCTACGAGCGCAAGCGTGGCGCCATCCTGCATTTCAACGACTTACTGTTGGGCAACACCTCCGACGAGGAGAAGAAAAAACGTTTCCGTTGCGAGACCATCAGTGAGTGGCTGAAAAATTCGGAATTCGAAATGCGGAATGCGGAATACTCTTCGGAAAGCAATTCCGAATTCCGCATTCCGCATTCCGAATTAACCTGCCCTATCCAGTTTATCATCACCCTTGACACCGACACCGAGCTGGTGCTTTACTCCGCCCAGAAGCTCATCGGTGCCATGGCGCATCCCCTCAACCGCGCCCGCCTGTCTCCCGACGGTCGCCGTGTCGATGCCGGCTACGGCATCATGCAACCCCGCGTCAACGTCGATGTGGAGGTCACCAACAAGTCGCGCTACGCCCAGCTCTTCGCCGGCCTCGGCGGTCTGGACGTCTATACGACCGCCTCTTTCGAATTGTATCAGGACATCTTCAACGAGGGCAGCTTCTGCGGCAAGGGCATCTACGACCTCAGGGTGTTCCAGAAAGTGCTGAAAGGCACCTTCCCCGAGAACCTCATCCTGAGCCACGACCTCATCGAGGGTTGCCACATCCGTTGCGGCCTCATCAACGATTTGGAGCTGTTCGACGACAACCCGTCGAACTACATCGACGACGCCAAGCGCCACCACCGCTGGACCCGCGGCGACTGGCAGATCATTGGATGGCTGCGCAACACGGTGCGCAACGAGAAGGGCGAGAAGGTGAAGAACCAAGTGAACACCATCGGACGCTGGAAGATCTTCGACAACCTGCGCCGCAGCGTGCTGAGCCTTGCCCTGTTGGTGGTGCTGTACTTCGGCTTCGCCACCGCCATCGGCGGGCACACCCACTTCAGTCCCGCCTGGTACGTCCTCGCCGTCCTCCTCGTGGTGGCCTGTCCCATCCTCTTCTTCCTGTTGGGACAGATTACCCACCTTCCTTCTTTCAACAAACGATACCATTATTATATGACCCTGATGCGCGGCATCGGCGTGGTGATTTACCGCTCGCTGGTGCAGTTCGCCCTGCTTCCCAAGGAGGCTTGGATGTACACCGACGCCATCGTCCGCAGCTGCTACCGCATGACCGTCTCCCACAAAGACCTGCTCGCTTGGGTGCCCTCCGACGAGGCCGCCAAGAGCACCAAAGGCACCCTTGATGACTACCTCAAGAAATTCTGGTTCAACTATGTGGCCGCCGCCATCCTCATCACCCTCACCATCTTGATTCCCAATGCGTCAGCCATCGTGTGGGTCGCGTCAGGCTTCACCTGCCTGGTATGGTGCGGCGCCCCCTTCCTCATGTACTGGCTCGGCATCAAGTTCCCCCAGGACAAGAAGACCCTCACCCAAAAGGAGACCGAAGAAGTGACCCAGATCGCCATGGACACCTGGCATTTCTTCGACAGCCAGATCAACGAAAGCACCCATTACCTCATCCCTGACAACTACCAGCTGAACCGCAACAAGAAAGCCGACTACAAGACCTCGCCGACCAACATCGGCTACTCCATCACCTCCATCATCTCCGCCGCCGAGCTGGGCTTCATCCACCACCGCGACGCCGTGGAACGCCTGAAACATATCATCGACACCGTGGAGAAACTCGAGAAATGGAACGGCCACCTCTTCAACTGGTATCATGTGAACACGTTGCAGGCCCTGCCCAACTTCTTCATCTCCACCTGCGACAGCGGTAACTTCGTCGCTTGCCTCTACACCTTGAAAGGCTATCTCCTCAAGGTGAAAGGCCGCGAGTTGGAGATCGGCGACCTCATGGAGCGCGTGACCAAACTCATCGTGGAGACCGACTTCTCGAAACTCTACAACCCTGAACTCGACGTGTTCAGCATCGGTTACGACTACGGCGCCCATGCCCTGCTGCCCTACCACTACAACAACTTCGCCTCCGAGGCACGACTCACCAGCTTCCTCACCATCGCCCAGGGCGACGCGCCCTACAAACACTGGTTCTGCCTCGACAAGACCCTGGTGCAATACAAGGGTTACAAGGGCGTCGCCTCCTGGTACGGCACCCTCTTCGAGTATTTCATGCCGCTCATCTTCCTGCCCACCTTCAAGCACACCCTCATGGACGAGACTTACAGCTTCGCCGTCAGGGCACAGCAGGCCTTCATCAAAAACACCAACCCCGCAATGCCTTGGGGTATCTCCGAGACGGCCTACAACGAGCTGGATGACGCGCAGAACTATAAATACCATGCCTTTGGCGTTCCCTACCTCAAGTTCCAAAACACCACGCCCGACCGCATCGTCATCTCGCCTTACAGCTCCTTGCTGACCATCAGCGTCAACGACCGGGCCGTCTATGACAACTTGCAACGCTTCAGACAGCTCTCCATGTACGATGACATGGGCTTCTACGAGAGTTACGACGAGGACGACCACGTGCCGGTGCTGGCCCACTACGCCCACCACCAAGGCATGATCCTCGCCTCACTGGCCAACTACCTCGGCGACCATTGCCTGCAACGCTATTTCATGCAGGAGCCAGTGTTCCGTTCCATGGAGACCCTCTTGAAGGAGAAAGCCCAGGTGAAACCCTATATCGACCTGAAAGTCACGCAATACAAGCGTTACCAATACTCCAAGGTGCAGACCGAGAGCGACGCCCGCGACTACGACGGCATCGCCAACGTGCCGGAGATCGGCGTGGTGAGCAACGGCCTCTACACCGTGCTCCTCAACGACCGCGGCTCGGGCTTCTCGCGCTACCGCAACATCCTCATCAACCGTTACCGCAAGATCACCGCCGACCATTACGGCACCTATCTCTATATCCGCAACCTGCGCGACGACAAGCTCTGGTGCAACACCTACTCCCCCCTCGACGTGATGCCTTCGCAATACAGGGTAAGCTTCGCCTCCGACAAGGTGAGCTTCCTGCGCGTCGATGACAACATCGAGACCAAGACAGAGATCACGGTGCTCAAAGACCATTTCGCCGAGGTGCGCCGCTTCACCTTCACCAACAATGGCTCCGAAGATGTCGATCTGGAGCTCACCAGTTACGCTGAGGTGGTCATCGCGCCCAAGGAAGCCGATGCCGGACACCGTGTGTTCAACGGCATGAAGATCTTCAGTGAATACGACAGCGAGCATCAAACCTTGATTTTCAGCAAGCCCGGACAGGACGGTCCCGACAGCCGGTTCTTCGTCGCCCACAAGCTCTTCGACGACGGTGAGTCCAACCTGGTGGAATACGAGACTTCGAGGATGAAGTTCCTCGGACGCGGAGGCAGCATCCGCCACGCCCATGTCATCGACAACCACCGCACCCTCAGCAACACCGTGGGCACCACCCTCGACCCCATCATGAGCATGAGACGGCGCATTCACGTCCCCGCCGGCGAGTCCGTCGCCGCCTTCCTCATCACCGGCTTTGCCAAGGCCCGTGAGCAGCTGTTCCAATTAATGGAACAGTATCGCAATGCGGTCGATATCGAGGACGCCTTCAAGAACGCCTCGGTGTTCAACAACATGCGCACCAACATGTCGTTGCTGAAAGGCTCGCAGATGCGACTCTACAACAGCATCTCCAAATACATCCTCCAGACGGCCACCTTCGGCAACCAGCGTCAGGAGATCCTTGCCAAGAACAAGCTGTCGCAGAGCGGCTTGTGGCGCTTCGGCATCAGCGGCGACCACGCCATCGTGCTGATGGTGATCGACGACATCAACAAGTCGGGCTTCGCCAAGGAGATGCTCCGCGCCTTTGAATATTATAAGGTGCATGGCATGGTGCTCGACCTGGTGTTCATCAACGACGTGCCGGGCAACGACCACGACGGCCTCACCCACTTCATCCGCAACATGGCCAACACCGAGCACCTCTGGGCCACCCACGAGCAAGTCGGACAGGTGTTCATCCTCAACGGCGACGAGATCAGCGCCGACGAGCGTGTGCTGCTGCATACCGTGGCCCGCATCAGCCTGCACAACCACGAGCGCATCGAGCAACAGCTGCAGCAGTTGGAGGCCGCCAACCAGCAATACCAGGACAAGGTGGAATACCCCGTGCTGAAGCCCAGTGCCCAGTTCCGCGTGTGGAGCAGCCTCGACTTCTACAACCAATACGGCGGTTTCGACAACGAGGGCCGCGACTATGTGGTGACCAACACCAACACCCCGATGCCGTGGATCAACGTCATCGCCAACCCGCGCTTCGGCTGCATCGTCAGCTCCACCATGGCGGGATTCACCTTCGCCTTCAACGCCCAGCAGTTCAAGCTCACCGGCTGGAGCAACGACATCGTCCGCGACAACGCCTCCGAGATGCTGCTCATCAACAAGCAACAGTTCATTCCCGCCACCGCCCGTCACGGACAAGGCTTCTCCGCCTTCGACGCCCAATACGACGAGATGAACGTCAAGGTGCGCGTGTTCGTGGCTAAGGAACGCCTGGAGAAATACTACCAAATCATTATCGAGAACAAGACCGACGCTACGCAAGAGGTCGAACTCGACATGGTGTATAAGCTCGTCATGGGCACCTCCGAGGAAAGCACCGCGCGTTACCTCTACTCCGAATGGGACGAAGCCTCCAAGAGCATCTTCGTGCGCAACGTGTATCACGAGCAGTACCACGACACGTGGCTGCAACTCACCGCGGTCAGCGACGACCGTCAGGAGTTCAACTACTCGCTGCAATACCCCAACCGCAAGCGCCTCGGCATGAAACTCTCCATCCCCGCCAAGGGAAAGAAATACGTGTCGTACGTGCTCACCGTGCTGGAGACCCCCGAACGCAAGGCCAAACGTTTCACCCACGAGATGATCAACGCCGAATTCAACGAGGTGGTGAAGTTCTGGGACGAGAAGCTCTCGACCATCCAGGTGGAGACCCCCGACCGTTCGTTCAACTACATGTTGAACCGCTGGTATCTCTACCAGGTGTATGCCTCACGGCTCTTCGCCCGTGCCGGCTTCTACCAAGTGGGTGGCGCCACGGGGTATCGCGACCAGCTGCAAGACGTGATGAGCGTGCTGTACAGCGACCCGGCTTACGCCCGTCAGCGCATCCTCGAACACGCCAAACACCAGTTCCCCGAAGGCGACGTGCTGCACTGGTGGCATAAGAGCATGAAACTCGGCGCCCGCACCACCTTCAGCGACGACTACCTGTGGTTGGTGTATGTGACCTACCAATATATCGACATCACCGGCGACGTCAGCATCCTCACCGAGGACGTGCCGTTCTGCCAAGCCGACCAACTCGCCAACGGCGAAGCGGAGCGCTGCCTGAAATACACCATCTCGGAGACCAACCACGCCACTGTATATGAGCACCTCAGGAGGGCCATCAACAAGTCGATGGGCCGCATTGGCGCGCATGGTCTGCCGTTGATGGGCTGTGGCGACTGGAACGACGGCATGAGCCGTGTGGGTGTCGGAGGCAAGGGCGAGAGCGTGTGGGTCGCCTTCTTCCTCTGCGACCTGTTGCCCAAGATGGAACAACTCACCCAGAAGATGCCCGATGCCGACCTGAACTACTGCGAGGAGCTCTCACAGTTCCGGGCTCGACTGGTGGACGCCCTCCAGAAAAACGCCTGGGACGGTGCCTGGTTCCTCCGCGCCTTCTTCGACAACGGTCACCCCATGGGCTCGCGCAACAACACCGAGTGCCAGATCGACCTCATCTCGCAGGCATGGAGTATCCTCACCGACGTGGCCACGCCCGAGCAGAAACGCTCCATCTTCAACGAGACCGACGGTCGTCTGGTCAACCGCGAACATGAGATCATCCAGCTGCTCACGCCTGCCTTCCAGCACTCCGCCGACGACCCGGGCTACATCATGCAGTACCCCGAGGGCGTGCGCGAGAACGGCGGCCAATACACCCACGGCGCCATGTGGTACATCATGGCCCAGGAGAAGGAAGGTCGTACCGACATGGCCTACTTCCTCTATTCGCTCATCAACCCCATCCACCGCACCCAGACCCTTGCCGACGTGCTGAAGTACAAAGTCGAGCCGTATTGCATCGCCGCCGACATCTACAGCAACCGCCAGCATCCCGGTCGCGGCGGATGGACCTGGTACACCGGTTCCGCCTCATGGGCCTACAAGACAGGCATCGAGATCATCCTCGGCCTGCACAAGCAAGGCAACATCCTGACGCTCACCCCGCACGTGCCTTCCGAGTGGAACGAGTTCAGCATCCGTTACCGCTTCGGCAAGAGCACCTATATCCTGAAATACCAAAAGAAAAATGGTTCCGCCAGCAGCACCACCATCGAACTGGTGGATGACGGGCAGAACCATGAAGTCCTTATCTAAAGCCTGGATCACTTGAGCTCGTAGGTGTTTTTCACACCTGTGAGCTCTTCCAGCACCATCTTGGTCACCATCTTATCAGAGAGGCGGTACGTCACTTCCACCGAAGAGTAACCGCCTCTCGGTATTTTACCTTTCTCCCTGGCGTTGATAAACACCGTCTTGTAACCATCTTTCTCGGTGACGGTGGTCTCGGCATGGTTATCGGCGGCGGCCTCCTCCCATCGTCCGGCAAGGCAATTCAACAAGGTGGTGCGTTGGAGTTTCACCGCAGGCACCTTCTCAGCGTCAAGCTCGGCTTTCTTCTTGTGCAGGTTGATCTTCACCATGTTGCCATCAATCATGAAATACTCCCCTACCGGGTTGGAATACACCATTGAGAGTTGGTCGTTGCCATCGAAAGTGATGTGGCCTTCCATGGTAGTGGTCTTGCCCGACACCTTCATGGTGCGGGTTTGAACGAAATCGGTATCATATTGTTGGGCGCAAGCCACCGCTGCGAGCAGCATGGCGCCAAGGGTCAGGTACAGTTTTTTCATGGTCTGGGCAATTGATCTAAAAAACGAACTACGTCACCGACGGTTTCAAACTTGGCGAGGGTCTCGTCGGGGATGACCACGCCGTAATCGTCTTCAAGACGCATTAATAATTGGAGGATATCTACAGAATCCGCTCCTAAGTCTCTTTTGATTTGCGCTTCCATGGTAACCCGTTCAGGAGCCACCCTCAGTTGACGCGCTAAAATTGTTCTAACTTCTTCAAACATGTTTTTCTTTTAATCACCTATTATTAATATTCATAATGATCGTATTTCATGATGATTTCTTCCATCTTGGAAGACAAAGCGCTGACTTCCATCTTGTAAGCTTGTTCGATGCATTTCTCGATGGAGGCCGCTTTGCTGGAGCCATGACCTTTCACCACCGTTTTGGAGGTGCCCAACAGCACGCTACCACCATAGTTCTGGTAGTTCATGAATTGTTTTTCCTCTTCAAACATGCGCTTCATCAGCAAGGCTCCCATTTTATATAGGGTTCTGGAATAGATGTCTTTCTTCAACTTCTTCAGCAGTTCCAGGGCGGTGCCTTCGGTGGTTTTCACCAACACGTTGCCCGAAAAGCCGTCACACACCACCACGTCGTAGTGGCCCGAAAGGAGGTCGCGGCTCTCCATGTTGCCAACGAAATTGATTTCGGGCGTTTCCCTTAACAAAATGTGTGCCTTTTGTCGTATCTCATCACCTTTTTCCGCTTCTTTTCCCACATTGAGCAGTGCAATCCTAGGATTTTCAATATTATAGACATTTTTCATATAGAGGCTTGACATGATGGCGAATTGCCGCAGGTGTTCCGGCGTGACCTCTACGTTGGCTCCGCTGTCGCAGATGCCTACGAGGCCGCCATCCATGGTAGGAAGGATGGGACAGAAAGCCGGTCGAATAACACCTTTCACACGTCCGATACGGGTCAAGGCCGCGGCTACCAGAGCACCGGTGGACCCCACGCTCACCATGGCAGCGATGTCGTCACGGTCGCGGAGCATCCTCACCGCCTTGATCATCGAGCTTTCCTTTTTCAACCGGATCACATCGATGGGCCGCTCATCGCAGCCGATGACTTCCGGCGCATGGACAATCTCGATGCGTGATGCATCATGCATCTTGCCTTGCAAGCGCTCACGAAGCATGCGCTCGTCCCCCGTAAGAATCAAATACAGATCCGGGAAATGTGACAGAGCACTCAGTGCTCCCTCCACATTCGCCTCAGGGCTATGGTCGCCCCCAAAACAATCAATAACAATCTTCATCATCTTCTTTCACCTTTCACCTTTCACCTCTCACCTCTTTAAAGTAGCATCTATACCGCTTCACTTTTTGCTCATCGAACCGTTTCCACATATTCTGGATGGCGTAGTTGTCCTCCAGATTGATGTTGGTATCGGCATAGAGGATCTCCTTGCGTTGGAGCATCTTGATCAAACCAGCGCAAACCACGATGCTCACGCCACGGTTGAGCCAAGCCGGGTCCACTCCCACCAGACAGAGGTCGATGACGGAAGGTTTCTTTAAGGCTTTCAACACTTTTAGCAAGGCTATCGGGGTCAGTCGGCCACCGGAGGGACGCAGCGCATCGGCGATTCCCGGAAAAGCGAGACCGAAACAAACCATCTTGTCGTTTTCATCGAGGATCACCGCAACGTTTTTCACGTCGATAACGAGTTTGAAGTTGTCGAGCACCATCTGTTTCATGCCTTCGGTGAAAGGCACGGTGCCATAGAGCAACTCATACGACTTGTCAAGCAATTCGAAGATGCCGTCGGCGTATTTCTTGAGGAAGTCTTTGGTGTTCTTTGACTCGCCGAAATGGAGTTTATAACGGCGCATCACATAGTCGGCCAGTTTTTCAATCTCGCCGTCGTAATCCTTTGGAATCCTGATGAAGCTTCCCGTCCAGTCCACCTCTTTCACATAGCCGTTGTCATCGAAGAATTTCTGGTAATACGGGTAGTTATAGTTTTCCTCGAAAGTGGCGGGATGTTCGAATCCTTCGATCATGAGGCCTTCGCGTTCCAGGTCGGAGAAACCCAACGGGCCCACCACGGTGTCCATGCCTTTCTGGAGCGTCCAGTCCTCCAAAGCCTTGAACAAAGCCTGGGCCACCTCCGCATCATCCAAAACGTCGAACTTCGACAGGCGGACCCGTTTCTGCTGGTTTTTCTCGTTGGCCGCCTTTTGGATGATGCCCGACACACGACCGGCCATCACACCGTCTTTGTAAGCGTTGAAATAAACGCAATCGCACACGTCGTTATAGACAAAGTCGGAACGGAAGATCTTCCTCTCGTCCATATAGAGGGGCGGCGCATAGCAGGCGTTGCCCTTGTAGAGTCTCAACGGAAAGTCGAGGAACTCTTTTTGTTGTTTCTTGGTTTTTACCTCTTCAACTGTAATCATAGTCATCTGTGTTTAGCGTGGAAGCAAATACCCAGTCCGTTGGGTCCGCAGTGGCTGCCGATGGTGGGATTCACCACGGTGACCACGATACGGAGGTCGTCGCCGAAACGTTCTTTCAGGAGGCGTTTGGCTTCTTCCACAATCTCGGGACAGTCGGAATGGCCGATGACCACACGGTGGGCTTTGACGTCCTCGCCCAGCTCTTCCACATATTTCACCAGGCGGTTGATAGCTTTGGCGCGACCCGTCTCCTTGCCAATGGAAACCATCTTGCCCTCGTCGTTCAGGTAGATGATGGGGCGCACGCCTATGAAGGAGCCCATGGTGGCTGCCAGACCGCTCACACGACCGCTACGGCGGAAGAACTTCAAGTCGTCGGCAAAGAAATACATCGGGAACTTAGGGACTTCCACCTTGGCCCATTCCACAATCTCCTCGGCGGTCTTGCCCGCCTTGAGCTGGTCGGCCACCTCCAGCACCACGTTGTACGACAAGGCGCTGATACCCAATGTGTCGATGTGGTGGAACTTCCTCTCTGGATATTTCTTCAGGAGTTTCTCCACTGCCTGGCCCATGATAGCGAAGGTGTTGGAGGTGCCTGATGAGAAATGCACATACAGGATGTCGTTGCCGGCTTGGAACTCCGGTTCGAAGTATTGGAAATATGCCTCCTCACTCATGGCGCTGGTGGTCGGGATGGTGCCAGCGCGGAGCATGTCGTAGAACGAGCGGGAGTCAAACTCTTTGAAATCCACATAGGGATAAACGACCTTCTCCCCTACCGTGTAGGGCATGACAATCAACTTGATGCCATATTCGGCGCATTCTTTGGGAGTGATGTCACAATCGGTGTCACTGAAAAATGTCAACATAATACAAAGATATAATCATATACCGGCTGTCCGCCGTAATTCAACATAATCTCAAGATTCTTATAGGTTTCTCCAAGGTCGGCGACCAGACGTTCCGCTTCCTCTTTGGGGACATCTTCGCCTTGGAACACCAGCATCACATCGCGGGAGGCGCAGCCAAGCAGTTTGCACAGCTCTTTGGCGGCTTGGATGCGGTCGGGTGCATCGGAGAGGATTTGTTTCCCGCAATAACCCACATAGTCGCCACAATGCACAGCCACTTCATGGCCTTTCGCATCACGGATGGCTGTAGCGACCATGCCTGTCACCACCGACTGCATGACCTCAGCGAGGCTGGCCACCACCGCTTCCACATCGTCGTTGGCACGGTCGAACGAGGCGATGCCATAATAGCCTTCGCCGATGGTGACGGAGGGCATCACGCGCACATCAGCCGCGTCGTACAACCCGGCGGCCTGCTCGGCGGCCATCTTGATGTTCTGGTTATTCGGGAACACGAGGATATGGCGTGCATTGACGCACTTGAAAGCGTCCAAAAAGTCCTGCGTGGAAGGATTCATGGTCTGACCTCCAGCAATCACCTCGTCGGCGCCTATCTCCTTGAATGCCTCCATCAATCCCTTCCCGGATGCCACGGTCACAACGCCGTAAGGTTTCAGTGGAACGTGGAAAGTGGAGCGTGGAGAGTTTCCCATTTCCCGTTTTCCATGCTCCGGATCCAGCTGATGGTGCTGCAAGGACATGTTCTCGATTTTGAGTGTCAGGAACTCGCCGTATTGCTGGCAATGGTTGAGGATCTCGCCAGGGGTAAAGGTATGTACATGCACCTTCACGATACTCCCTTCACGAAAGGCCACCACCGACTGGCCCACTTGATTGAGGTAGTCGAAGATCACCTGTTCGTCGAAGGTGTCAAGATTCACTTTGGCGCGTGTCAGGCGGAGCAGAAACTCGGTGCAATAGCCGAATTCGAGGGTGCTGTTCTCATCGAACTTCGACAAGTCGATGTCAGGAACAGCCAGAGGCGCCGGCGTGTTTTCTTCTTGGGTGAGCAGTCCGTGCAAGGCGTCGTTCATGCCTCTGAAGATGCAAAGGAGTCCCGCGCCTCCGCTGTCCACCACCCCTGCGTCCTTGAGTACTTGAAGCAGTTCGGGGGTATGGTCAAGGGAGACCTGCATCGCTTCCAACAGCGTGTCGAAGTACCGGTTAAAATCATCGCCGGTGTCGGCATCAAGGACGCCTTCACGCAGCACGGTGATGATGGTGCCTTCCACTGGAACGGGAACGGCCTTGTAAGCCTCCTTCACGGCTGTCTCCATGGCGAGGGAGAAAGACTTTACGTCGGCCACGATCAAGCCTTGCAAACCTTTGGCAAGACCGGCAAAGATGCGCGAGAGAATGACGCCAGAGTTGCCTCTGGCTCCCAAAAGCATCCCTGAGGAGGAAGCAGCGGCGATTTCCGACAGTGTGCCGAGGTCTCCGTTGATGGCTTTGCAACCCGCCTTCAGGGTCATATACATGTTGTCGCCTGTGTCGCCGTCAGGGACAGGAAAGACGTTCAGGTCGTTGACCACCGTCCTCTCCTTGCCTAAGGCCACCGCCCCTTGCCGAAGCATCGAGGCGAATAGCAGGCTATCTATTTCGGTTGTTTTTTCCATGGTTTTTTTGACAATACGCTACGTTTGTAAGCGGGGATTTTCAGCAGTTTCCTGAAAGCCCAAGGTTGCAACGAATAGGAAATCATGATGGTGGAGGCCATGCCAATCAAGGTGCTGAGTCCGATGGAGCGGATGGCCGGATGCACCGCAAACAGCAGCGAGGCTATCACGATGACCAGGATGACGGCGGAGAAGAAAATGGCCACTTTGTGCCAGGTGAGCACATTGCGGTTCCCCGTACGTGCCTCCGAGAGCAGCCCCTCCATGATGAAAATGCTATAATCGACACCGATACCAAAGATAAAGGTGGAGATGATGATACTGATTAAGTTGAACTCCAAACCGATGATGGCCATGTAGCCTTGCACCATGAACCAGCTGAGTACCATGGGAATAAACGACAGCAAGGCGGTGATGAGGTTGCGGAACGAGACCAAGAGGATGATCAGCACAAAGAGGGAGGAAATCCACACGGCGATATTGAAGTCGTCGTTGATGACCTCCACCATGTCCTTGCAATAGTAGAAGGGGTCGAGGATGAAGGTCCCGGGGTTCTTGATCATGGCCACGGTGATGGGGTCTTTGTCCTGGAATTGCATCGACACGTCGGTGAACACCATATATTGGCCGTCGGCGTTGCATTCGATGAAGTTACCCAAGAGGTTTTCTGGCACAATGCCGCTCTCCCACAGCGAGGCGGGTTCGTATTCCATCTCCAGCATGCTTCGGAAGTCATAGAACATATAGGGGTCGAGGCCCAGCTTCAAGGCGTTTTGTTCCACCAGGCGGAAGGCTTCCTGTTTGCGTTCCTCCGTCCAAAAGGCGTTCCAGGCGGCAATCCGCTGTTCCTGTTGGTCCATGGGAATGAAGACCTTGGGAATCAAATCGGTATAGGCATGGACAATCCCGGTTTGCGAAAGGGAGTCCAAGATCACCATCAGCGACTGGTCGGCTTTCAAGGCATCGTCGAGATTGGTCGAGACGGTGGCGTAATACTGATGCACAAAGCCGTCATTGTTTTTCTCGTTGAAGAGGGCCTCGCTTTCCAACTCATTGGCCGAATTGTAGTCGAGGTTGCGCAGGTCGCTGTCGAATTTCACCTTGGGGGAGAAAATGATTCCCACGACGATGAGGACCGCGATGAGGATGAGGAACCAGGGCTTGCGGTCGTAAGGCAGGTTGTTGAACCTTGAGATCATGCGGAACGCCAGTCCGTTGTTGTTGGCTTTGATGCTTGGGAGGAAATGCGGGAGGAAGATCAGTGAGAACAAGGTGCTTCCTATCAAGGCGATGGAGGCGAAAAGACCGAAGTCGCGGAGCAGCTCGCTATCGGTGAACAGCAGGCTGCAGAAGGCACCCACGGTGGTGATGCAGCCGAGGAACACGGGAGTGGACTCGTCCTCCAGCAGGCGTTCCGGGTCGCCGGTGAAGAAATGATGGATGAGCACATGGAGACAATAGCTGATGCCGACGCCCAGCACGATAGCTCCGAGGCCCAGGGCCATGAGCGACATCCCTCCTTTGAGCCAATAGATGCAGGCCAGCGACATGGAGGTGCCGAAAGCGATAGGAAGCAGCATCTTCCATATAAAGGAAAAGCTCTTGAAGAACACGAACAGGAGGATGAGGATCAATATCAGGGAGATGCCCACGGTCACCACGAGGTCGGAGCTGATGCGGGTGGCATTGGAGACGCTTCCGATGGGGTCGCCATGGTAAAGCACTTTGACTTCGGGGTGGGCTGCGTCGAACTCCGTTTGGGCTTGGCACAACATGTTGGAGAAATGGGTGGCCGCGGCGGAGTTGAGGGAATAGAATGCCGGTGCGAGGTAGGCGATGCAAACGGTGCTGTCGGGACAGAAGAAATGGCCGTCAACGATGTTGTAGCCGCCAAGGGCGCCGGTCAGCAGGTCGCCGAGGACCGCATCCTTGAGGTTCAGAGGGTCGTTGGAGACCATTTGCGTGAGGTCGCCGGTTTCGTCGGCTTCCATCATCTCGAGGTTGCGTTGCATCTGCGCCTCGGCATTCTCGGGTTTCATGGCCTCAATGAAGGCGGGATAAGCGGAAGTATCGACGAACGATGGCACGTGGTCGAGCACGAAATACAGGGCGTTGATGGCCATTTCGGGTTCCATCTTGTAAAGCACGTTGGCGATGTATCCAGTGGAGGTGTCTTTTGCGTAAAGCAAGTCGATGAACTCGTCGGTCCTTTCGGCCAGTTCCTCCACGGAGAGGGGCTCTCCGGAGGAGGTGACTTGGATGAACACTTTGTCTTTCAGGCCGATGGAGCTGAAGGCGAGTTGGCTTTCCACATCTGAGTTAGGGAGCAGTTTGGAGATGTCTTCCTCATATTTCACTTGGAGGCCGAAGAACAGGAACACGGCAAAAAGGATGCCCATGAGGGTGAACATGAGCGCTTTATGCCTTTTAAAATACTGGTATATAGGCAAAAATATTCTATGCATACCTTTCTTAATTTATTATAATATCAAAAAAGGCTGCAAAAATACAAATTTTCGGTTTACGAACCGATTCTTGTTGGGGATTTGTTTTCGGATTGCATTTGCAGTGCGGCTGATTTGTTCATAACAAACAACATAGATATTGTATTTTCATAAATATAATTTTTATTAATCACAAGCACCTGTTAATATTTTATACAGTACTCCTGAAACAAGTTTATAAAGTGTTTTTTTTGTAATTTTGCCGCCCGAAAAAATCGACCCTAAGATTATTTTTTTATACACACAAAATGAAAAAAACCTGTTTTTACTTTCTTCTCGTTGCCTTGTTGGCGATGGGAAAATTTTCTTGGGCACAAGATGGGTGGCCCAAAACATGGAATAGTGGCGGCACAACTTGCACGCTTACTATGGACGAGCACTATGACTACGCCCTCACCGTCAGTGTGGCGGAAGGCCAGGACGGCATCATGGCGGATTACACCGAGTCCTCCCCCGCCCCGTGGCATGAATACGTATCGGGCATCCACACCCTTCTCATTCAAGAAGGCGTGACGGAAATCGGAAAGTGGGCGTTCATTGACTTTAACATCGGCGGTGTCACGCTTCCACAAAGTCTGCGGGTGATTAAGACAGATGCTTTCCGAAACAGCGGTATGATAAGCATCGACATTCCCAGCACCGTCACTTATATCGAGGCAGGGGCTTTCCATTACTGCGAACAATTGTATGACGTGTATTGCTATGCAAA